>CAJBSR010000567.1 GCA_903958285.1 uncultured Sphingomonadales bacterium | reverse complement strand
CGTGTCGCTGCCGCCCTTTTTATGCGGGCCGCAAGGGAGGGCAATCTTATTGCACCGCAAAAAAAGCTGTCCTCCACAGGCATTTCTTGCCATGTGACGCCCCGTTCAATGAGCCTATAAGGTGATCCCATGACGGCCAGCCTCCATCTTCCCACCCGTATGCGGCGCACGCGTGCCACCGGATGGAGCCGCGCGCTTCACGGGGAAACGGTGCTGACACCGGCGGACCTCATCTGGCCTTTGTTCATTACGGCAGGCGACACCGAAGAACCGATCGCGACTTTGCCCGGCGTGTCGCGTTGGCCGGTCAAGGATATTGCCAAGCGCGCCAAGGAGGCGCGTGATCTGGGCATTCCCTGCGTTGCGCTCTTCCCCAACACCCCGCGCGATCTGCGCACCGATGACGGGCGCGAAGCGCTGAACCCCGACAATCTGATGTGCCGCGCGACCAAGGCGATTAAAGACGCCGTGCCGGACATCGGCGTGCTGACCGACGTCGCGCTCGACCCCTATACCGCGCATGGCCATGACGGGCTGGTCGACACCAAAGGCTATGTGCTCAACGATGCGACGGTCGAGGTGCTTGTCGGCCAGTCGCTTAATCAGGCGCAGGCCGGTGCCGACATCATCGCCCCGTCGGACATGATGGACGGCCGGATCGGCGCCATCCGCACCGCACTGGAAGAGGCGATGCTGCCCAACGTCCAGATCATGAGCTACGCCGCTAAATATGCGAGCGCCTTTTATGGCCCGTTCCGCGATGCGGTGGGGGCGTCTGGCCTGCTACAGGGCGACAAGAAGACCTATCAGATGGACCCGGCCAATGCCGAAGAGGCGCTGCGCGAAGTGGCGCTCGATCTGGAAGAAGGCGCGGACAGCGTCATGGTCAAGCCGGGCCTGCCCTATCTCGACATCATCGTGCGCGTGAAGCAGACCTTTGACGTGCCTGTCTTCGCCTATCAGGTGTCGGGCGAGTACGCGATGATCGAAGCCGCCTTTGCAGCGGGCGTGGGGGATAGGGACAAGCTCGTTCTCGAAACCCTCCTCGCCTTCAAACGCGCGGGCTGTTCGGGCGTGCTGACCTATCATGCGCTTCACGCAGCGAAATTGCTGAATGGCTGAGTTCCACCTTGAGACCGAACGCCTGATCCTGCGGGAATGGCGCGATGGCGATATGGTTGCGTTCCACGCGATCAATACCGATCCGCGCGTCATGAAGTTTTTGGGCCCGGCCATGACGATGGCCGACATCGAGGCGCTTGTTGCCCGCCTGCGCGGCTTGCAGGAAACACTCGGCCATTGCTTCTGGGCGGTGGAACGCAAGGAAGACGGGCGTTTGATCGGCTGGTGTGGCCTCATCCGCGGCGGCAAGAACACCCCGATTGAAGACCGCGTGGAAGTGGGCTGGCGCTTTGCCTTCGACACTTGGGGGCAGGGCTATGCGCGCGAAGCCGCGTCGGCCTCCATCGATTGGGCCTTTACGCACCTGCCAGACGAAGACGTCTGGGCAATCACGGTCGACAATAATGAAAAGAGCTGGGGCCTTATGGAACGGCTCGGCATGCACCGCCATGCCGAAATGGGGTTTGAGCACCCCAATGTGCCCGAAGGCAGCCCGTTAAAGGCCCATATCACGTATAGCATCGGGAGAGCGGAATGGACGGCGTTAGCATCATCTCATTGAACGGGCACACGCCGCGCATTGATCCGTCGGCGTTCATTGCACCCGGCTGCCGCATCATCGGTGATGTTGAGATCGGGCCGGAAGCGAGCGTCTGGTATAACTGCGTGCTGCGCGGGGACGTCAACGCCATCCGCATCGGCGCCCGCACCAATATTCAGGATGGCACCGTCATCCACTGCGATTCGGACAAGGGCGGCATGGTCGGCTTCCCCACCATCATCGAAGAGGGCGCGCTGATTGGCCATATGGCGATGCTCCACGGCTGCACAGTGCGCAAAAACGCGCTGGTCGGTCTGGGCTCCATCGTCATGGATGGCTGCGTGCTTGAGGAAAATTCGATGCTGGCCGCGGGCGGCATGCTGACGCCGGGCAAGCGAATCGAAAGCTTCCAGATGTGGGGCGGTCGTCCGGCAAAGCTGATGCGGGAACTGGATGACAGGTGGGCGACAGGCAACAGCCTTGCCGTCGCGCATTACGTCCACCACGCCAAGGAGCACAAGGCCGCGATGAGCGGCTGATGCTCCGTAACAGCGCGTCCATGGCCGCACCCTGACGCGCGTCCATGGCTTCGACGGTGCGGATGGCCTCTTGAACGCGGGCAAGGTCCTCACCGGGCGGGCCGGAGAGGGTGGTGCGGAGCACCTCTTCCAGATCGGCGAGGGCGGACTTCACCGGGCCGCGGTGTTGTTCCAGCGCAGAGACGGACATCTGGGCATTGATCCAGCTTTCCGATCCTTTGGCGCCCGCTGCATCTGCCGCAGAACGGGCGCGGGGCAAGGCCGCATCGAACGCCGATACGCCGCCCTGAGCAAGGCGGAGGGCCGCATCGATCTTCGAGCGCGTCTCCGCCGTGGCGGGGCCCAAAGTCAGGTCTGGCGCGGCGGGTTCAGCCAGCAATCCTTCGGCCTTGGCCTCTATCGGGCGGGGGTTGAGCGAGGGATATTTTCCCGCCTCTGCACAGCCGGTAAGTGACAGGATAAGGGCGGAAAGGAGGATGCGGTTCATGTCCTTGCTTCTAGGAGTTGCATTTCCAAGTCGCAACGGGGTTGCACTTTGCAAAAAAGCCGACTAACCGCGCCACTTCAATGCGCGCCCGTAGCTCAGCTGGATAGAGCATCAGACTACGAATCTGAGGGTCGGACGTTCGAATCGTTCCGGGCGCGCCAACTACCCCTGTATCACCGCCGTTTCACCCCTCTCGGGGCTGGACGCGTGTGGGTCTCGCAATCGGTCAGTACTCACCGGTGCAAATTGGCAATGCGAATGAGCGTCATCAGAAGTCGAGCGCCAATTGCCCGCTGCTGACTGGTTTGGCCTTTTGCCGACGCTTCTGAGTGGCCATCGGCACGGCCGCTTTGCGGCTGCCATGTTTGGCAACAATCTTGCGCGCGGCTGCTTTATGGTCTGCGCCTTTTCGTATGGTGTAGAGCGCTTCGCGCGCAGCTTTTGCAGCGAGGACGTTGTCGACGATGGGTGCTGGATAGGACAAGCTGGCCGCGTCCTCCCAGCGCCAGGGCTCATGGAGGAAGGCT
>CAJBSR010000566.1 GCA_903958285.1 uncultured Sphingomonadales bacterium | reverse complement strand
AGGTCACGCAACAGGGCAATGTCTTGCCGGTCGATCGCGCGGCTATACAGGAGAGCAAGATCGCGGATTTCATCCTTATCGATGAGCCGCCGAAGGGCGGTAGGTTCAGTGTCCATTAGACATCCTTTCAGTTCGATAATGTCAAGGCGTTGCGCCCGCGCCAATGTCGCCGATGCACTATTCGACCTTCGTCGCGGACGAACCGGTTTTGTAGCCGGGCTGCGCAGGCTCTCCAAATGCCGCCAGAATTCGCTCCTGCCGGGCGACGAGACCAGCCCGATATTCCGGATGCGTGATAATATAGGGCTCGTCATTCTCCACAGCCCGGACGACCGCGCGGCCTAGCCAGATCGGTTCCATCATGTTCGCGCGAATTGCAAGCAAGCGCTTCTCATCCTGCCCGGTAGCACCGCCCGCGTCTTTTTCCGCCATTCGGCTTCGCGTCAGTCCCGGGAAGAGGGTCGATACCCCCACACCAGACGGTGCCAACTCCTCGCGCAACGCATCCGAAAGGCCCAACACAGCAAACTTGCTGGCCGAATATGCCGCAAAGCTCCCAAAGGGTGTGAGGCCGTTCATTGACGAGGTATTGACGATATGGCCGCTACCGCGCGCCACCATCGACGGCATAAAGGTGCGGACGCCGTTATAGACGCCGGTGACGTTGATCGCCATCAAGCGGTCGAATTCGTCGGGCGCTACATCGGCCAATGGTTTGAAACCGTTTGAGATGCCCGCGTTGTTGCACAATATGTCGACAGCTCCCAGTTGGCGCTCCACCTTTTCGCGCGCGGCGCTCCAGCTTTCGAGCGATCGCACGTCCAGCGTGATGACTTGCGCTTCGGCTGCCGCCGGTAATTTAGCGGCCTCCTCCTCAGCGAAAGTGTTCTGTATGTCAGCGAGGATGATCCTAGCGCCACGCTCAGCAAAGGCTTGCGCGATCCCTGCCCCGATTCCCCCACCTCCGCCCGTGATGAAGACAATTTTTCCGGTAAACTCCCTCATCACAGCGCTCCCTTATCAGCGGTGGAGCGGGTGATCCGCATACGGTTCCGCCATGGCGCGCTTGGTTTCTCGTCCGACCCCTGTATCTCGACGGCCAGCGCGATATGAGCGAGAGAGAGCATCAGGTTCATTAGGCGCCTTTCAGGCGGAGGCAACGCGTTTAGCGGATGAGCATCAAGGTGACTTAGCGCCAAATCCATCAGAGGATTGGCCGCCGCAAAGAAAGCGTCCCTTTCCTCGACCGAGGATGCCGTGCGAAGCGCTGCACGTTCCGCAGTCTTCGAAACATCCCAACGCTTCACAAATGGCTCCAGCACAGCGAAACCGTCGGGGAGTGTGACTGCCGCGCTCACAGCATCTCTCCCGTCTCGCGGGCATGGGCCTGGACCCGTTGATCCACTTCGTTGAAGAGGTGGCGACACAATGCTTCCATACTCTGGAAATGGATATGGCTCAGAGCGCCGCTCGACAAGCCGGCTTGCCCGCGCTCGATCATCGCGATGTCCTCGCAATGGATGTCCCGGATCTGGGCCAGTGAATATTCGCGGGCAAAACGCTGGCTGGCCGTCATGTCTTCGTCAACCCAATAGACCCTTACCACACCGCGCGAACGATCCGCCGCGATTGGATAGACGGTATGGGAGAACGGCTGGGTGGGTGTGCCGATGAGAAAGAGGTTGGGGAAGAAAGCGAGGTAATCGCGCCCATAGGGAAGCTCGAGCAGCCCCTGTTCCTTGAGAGCTGGTATACCGCGCATCGTGGCGGCACGCTGAAATGGTTTGAGGTTTGGGGCAGGGTTCGACCAGATGCGCTGCGTCCGGTGAGGCCCATCAAAGCCGACACTGGCCGGATAGCCGAAGGGATTGTCCGCGCCGATGCCCGCGCCACCAGAGCGCGGATGAATGAAGCGCAGATGATAATTCTCCTGAAAATTATCGTACGTCAGCTTCCAGTTCGCGCCGATTTCGTAAGTATATTCGCTAAAGGTCGTGGCGCGCGCGACTGGCATCTGTTCCAATCGCTCGGCATAGGCGCCCAGCCATTCGCGCAAAGGCCGAGCGTCCGGGTCGAAGTTGACAAATAACAGGCCGCCGCATTCTTGCAGCGCCACCTGCTTTAGGGAGCAGTCCTTCTTGTCAAGATGGAACGCCTCAAAATCGGGTGCTGAAACCAACACGCCGTCCGTACCGAACGTCCACATATGATAAGGGCAGCTGAATTTCGTCTGGCGACCCGCGGCCTCTTCCACCAGTTGCGTGCCACGATGGGGGCAGACATTGTGGAAAGCGCGGACCTGTTGGTCCCGGCCCCGGACAATCAGCAGCGACGCACGGGCAAATTCCACATCGCGGCGAACGAAGCTGCCAGCATCGGAAAGTTCGCAGACATGGCCGACATGAATCCAGCTTTTCAGGAAGACGGCTTTGCGCTCCAACTCGAAATAGGTAGGATCATAATAGGGCTTGGCAGGAACCGGATCGGTGCCCAGCCACGCTAGATCATCGGCTGGAATGCGCTCAAATTGGGACGCGGCTTCATTCACCGGACGGCTCCTCTCTATGTCATTACCCGGTTCATTTACGTGATACGACTATAAATTACAACACATCTGTCGAATTTGTGACACCCCCATGCATTTGCAGGTTGGCGTCACTTCTGCGGCGCGCGATGGATCGCGATGGTCACAACATCGAGGATAGGTATGGCAGTGACGAAGCTATTTACAACGCGAACGCCCTGATAATTATATAGCAGCAGATTTGCCCAATCCGTCTCGCTTCAGCACGCGCATTTGCTCTCT
>CAJBSR010000565.1 GCA_903958285.1 uncultured Sphingomonadales bacterium | reverse complement strand
GCCCGAATTCTGCGGATGGATTTTTCCCCTGCGCTGGCGATGAAAGGCGTGCGGGCCATCGCGCAGGCCGGTGATGCGCCGGGTCTCTTCGGCATCGGGATTGCGGACCACCCGCTGCTGAACGGCAGCCGCATCCGATTCAAGGGCGAACCCTTGGCCGCGATTGCGGCGGATACGCTGGACATTGCCCGTGCGGCAGCAGCGGCGGTGATCGTGGAAACCGAACCCCTGCACGCCGTGATGACGATGGCAGAAGCTCTTTCCCCTGACGCCCCCATCATCCACCCTGATTGGAAAGCCTACGAACTGCTGCGCGAAGGCGGCATCCGGGGTGGCAATGTCGCGTGGGAGGCGCGGGTGATCCGTGGCGATACTGACGCGGCCTTTGCTCGGCCAGATGTCACAATTGTAGAAGATTGCTTTCAGGTTGGACGCCAAAACCAACTGCCGTTCGAACCCCGCTGTGCAGTGGCAAGCTATGAGGATGGCCGCTATCACATTCACACCTCAACCCAAGTGCCTTGGACGGTACGGGCCGTGACTGCCAAGGCGCTTGGCGTGCCGCCTTCGCGCGTGCGGGTGACGGTGCCAGCCGTAGGGGGCGGGTTTGGTCTGAAATTTGATTGCACCATCGAACCCATCGCCGCCGTTCTAGCGCAAAAGACGGGGCGGACCGTCTCGCTCGTGCATTCGCGCGAGGAGGAAAACCTGACCTGCCTTTGTCGCGAAAATGCCGAAGTGCGCATCCGCTCGGCCGTAACGGCAGCAGGCGAGATCGTCGGACGCGAGGCGACGGTGCTGATGGATTGTGGAGCCTATGGTGGGGAGCAGGTGTTTCTGACCACCATGACCGCCCATACCCTGGGCGGGAATTACAAGCTGGGGTCGGTGAGGTTGAACAGCCGTGCAGTCTATACCAACACGCCGCCCAATGGAGCCTTCCGGGCTTGCAACGGCGTTTACAACACGTTCTTCCTTGAACGGCATACCGACAACATTGCTAAGGCGATCGGGATGGACCCGCTGGACTTGCGCTGCCGGACTGTGCTGGGAGATGGCGACATCGGCGCAACGGGACAGGTGTTTCAAGGCGATGTGCTGCGCCCGATGCTGGACCGGATGGCCGCGTTCGTCGCCAAGACACCAGACCGTCGTAACATGGCCGATGGCCGTCTTTACGGGCGCGCGACAACGGTGGGAACATGGTTTGTTTTCGTTGGGCCGTCTTCCGCGACGGTCAACCTGAACGCCGATGGCAGTGCCACGCTCGTGACATCGGGGGTCGAAATCGGGTCGGGCACGATGGTGCAATCTCTGCCTCAGATTGTCGCCGCGACCCTTGGCCTCTCACCGGATGAGGTGATCGTGAAAGCCGCTGATACCGATGCTGCTGGCCGTGATCTCGGCGTCGGCGGTGGGCGTGCCACAGTATCCATTGGCGCGGCGA
Source organism: uncultured Sphingomonadales bacterium (assembly GCA_903958285.1). GTDB lineage: Bacteria > Pseudomonadota > Alphaproteobacteria > Sphingomonadales > Sphingomonadaceae > Aquisediminimonas. The sequence continues at coordinate 110 of CAJBSR010000565.1, read as the reverse complement.
GTAAGATGGCAGCGGAACGGGTGCGGGACCAGATTCTGGATGTCGCGGCGGAGATGTTGCAAGCGCAATCCGAAGACCTGATCCTGACCAAGGGCCGCGTTGAAATCGCG
>CAJBSR010000564.1 GCA_903958285.1 uncultured Sphingomonadales bacterium | reverse complement strand
TCATTGTGGAACGCCCCGGCAGCAATCGCTTCTTCTGATTGCTGGACGAACAACGCGCTGTTGACGCCATGGAGGCGCGCGACGGCACGGGACGCCTCAATATGTTGCCGCGCGGGGAAGGGGCCTCCGGTGAGGCCATAGACAAAAATTTCCACGCCTGCCGCGCCGTGTGTCGCGCACAGCCGCATGTGGTTGGCGGCACCTTCATCTCCGAAGGGCGGCGGGACGGGTCCGTGAACGGCAAAGGCGGGATGGGCAAAAGCCAGCTGCAACTGGGCAAGAGTGCCCTGCCATTCATGGCTTCGGTGCGGCATCGTCACGAGATTGGCGACGCTCAAATGGCATTTGCCATCGCGGGTATCGGGCGCCGGGGACACGGTCGCCGCATTCGCCGCCCACATCGATGAGGCTGACAGGGCATTAGCCAATAGGCGTTCGTCGGCGTCCTCTACCCGCGTGCCAAGCTGGGCGAGCCAAGCCGTGTCGGGTCGGTCCTGCGGCATGAAAAAGCCCTGGGTGAGTCCAAGCCGTAGGTTGGCACGCATCTTTTCAACACCTTGGAGCGCAGCTGCTCGCGGCTGGGAGGTTCCACCCGCATTCTTGGCCGATGCCAAGTTACCGAGGCTCAGGCCCGCATAATTGTGGCTCGGGCCAATAATGCCGTCAAAATTGATCTCCGTCAGCATGGGTTAGAACCGAGAGATATGGGTGATGAGATCGCCTTCACCGATGCCCAGAAGGTCTGCTGCCTCTGGGTCAATAGCCATGCCTCCCTCCCGAGGCTCCAGCCAGCCATACGCCGCGCGAAACCCGCCAAGCTTGCCGAAGGCGACCAAGTCCTTTTCGCCCGCCTTATGTTCGCCCAAGGTTGTGTCGATCGCGACGATCTTCGACTCCACCGCTTCCTTGATGCTGCGAATTTGATCGGTTCTCACGGTCATGGTCGGGCCGCCGTCGAAAATGTCGATATAGTTTTCCCAATGAAACCCTTCATTCTCCAGCATCCGCATCGCTGCGCGTCCGGAGGGGTGCGGCAGGCCGATGACGGCGCGGGCGCTTTCAGGGAGCATGGCGGTGTAAACCGGATGCTTGGGCATCAGATCAGCAATGAACTGGTTGCCGTGCACCGCGTTGAATTGGTCTGCCTGCTGGAAATTCATGCCGAAGAAGCGACCTGCCACGCCATCCCAAAAGGGGGATCCACCGGCTTCATCGATGACACCGCGAAGTTCGGCGAGCGTCTTGTCACCGAAGCGGGCACGGTGATTGCGGATAAACAAATAGCGGCTGCGGGCAATCAACATGCCGAGCCCGCCGGAGCGTTCTCCGGGATGGAGGAACAGACCGCCGACTTCGGTGCAGCCTTCGAGATCAGTCGACAGCGTCAGCATTTCAGCGCGAAAGGTTTTATCCAGCTCAACGCTATGCTGGGTCAACATGCCAAGCCGGTAGGAGTAAAACGGCCATTTCTGCCCGACGCGCGAGAAGATTTGGCAGGTACCACGCACTTCGCCGGTGGCTGTGTTCTCCATGACGAACACAAAGAGGTCATCATCAATGACATCTTCTTTCCGCGCGAAGGCAGCGGCAGCGCGTTCGAGCTTGGTGCTCAGCGCCTTGCGGTCTGGCGGCAGGTTTGTGAAGCCGCCGCCCGTGCGCTTGGCCATTTCATAAAGGTGCTGGACGTCGTCGGTCTGCGCGGCTCGGATGATGACGCTCACAGGCCACCCCGCCCGGCGATGCGCAGCAAGGTGAGGGCCGAAAGGCGGGCACGTTCGGACAGGCTGTCCACGATCAAAAACTCCTCGTCGGAATGGATGGCACCGCCGCGCGGCCCCATGGTGTCGACAACAGGGATACCACATGCGGCGATGTTGTTGCCGTCACACACGCCCCCCGTCGGACGCCAGTTGATTGCCAGACCCAGTTCGCTTCCGCAAACTCGAACGAGGTTAAACAGCTTTTCGGCGGTCGCGTCCATTGGCTTGGGCGGTCGGTTGAAGCCACCATGGACATGGCAGCAGACGTCATGATCCCGCTTGATCGCAGCAACGGCGTTGCGGATGACGTCCGTTGCCAGTGTCATGTCGTCGCGCGTCATTGGCCGAAGATTGACCCGCAGGATTGCGAGGTCGGGCACAACATTGTTCGGGCCGCCACCTTCAATGCGCGCCGGGTTGATCTTCAAGCCCGGTGCTTTGGCGGCGGCGAGACGGACGGCCAGATCGGCTGCTGCGACCAGCGCATTGCGGCCGTCTTCAGGATTGCGGCCAGCATGGGCGGCCTTGCCGTGGATAATGATCGAGAAATTGCCACTGCCCGGTCGGGCGCCTGCGAGAGTGCCGTCGGGTAAAGCGGGCTCATATGTAAGGGCGGCGACCTTGCCTTGCGCCAATTCGCTAATCAGGCGCGCCGAGGCATGGCTTCCCGTTTCCTCATCTGAATTGATCAAAACGTCATAGCCGATGGCCGTTGCTTGCGGAGTGGTTTCCAAAGCAGACAATGCCGCAAGGATGACGGCGATGCCGCCCTTCATGTCGGCGGTGCCGGGTCCATTCAGAACGCCATCTTCGCGCCAGCGCAAGGACTGGAACGGATGGTCGGCTGCAAAGACAGTATCCATATGCCCTGTGAGCAGAACCCGGACAGGCGCGTCTGGGCGAACGGACACCTTCAGATGATCTCCCCGTTGAACCTCAGTGACAATACCCTTGGCGTCGACGCTTTCGACAGGGTCTGGCGCGATTAATGCGACGTCGCCGGGGAGACCCGAGAACGCGTCCGCCAGCAGCCCGGCCACGGTTTTCAGACCAGCAAGATTGGTCGTGCCACTATTGATGGCGGCCCAACGCTCCACCTGCGCCAGCATGGGGGCATGTCCTGCATGCTCCAGCGCGTTCAGTTCTTCACCAGTCAGTCCGGTCATGCCGCTTCATAGCGGGTGGTAAACCGGAAGGCGAGGGGGAGAGGGTAGCCAGACTTAGGCTTTGGCAGCGTCCGCCTGAGGTCGCGCGAATTCAGATGGCACCTCGGCATACATTTTGCGGGCCGCCGGTCGTGATGCGATCTTCTCAATCCAGGCGAGCAGATGCGGAGTGTCCTTCGCGTTCACAAATTCTGGGAAACCGAACTGCATGCCACCGGCAATCGCATAGTTGCACACATCGGCCAGCGTGTACTGATCGCCGATAAGCCATTCCGTCTTAGAGAGTTGATCTTCAAGCCGTTTTACCGAAACGCCGATCTTGCGCAGCTCCTCTTCCAACAAGTCCTTGGGAAAGCCCTTGCGGGCATTCCGCCACTTGGTCTGCTGTTCCGGCACTGGAATGCGCGCGACATAGTCCTCGAATTCTTCGTCGGAATAGGCGCGCGCCATCGGGCCAATATGCCGTTCCCAGCCGATGGTGGACACACACCAGCAGAAATATTCATCGACCCATTTTGTCCAGACCCGCATTTGCGCAACGTCGAACGGATCCTTCGGGCGTAGCGGATTTGCGTCCGGAAACACATCTTCAAGATACTCGCAGATCACCGTCGATTCGGTGATGATCTTGCTGTCATGCTCCAATGCAGGCACTTGCCCGCGCGGATTAATGGCCTTGAACCAGTCTTCGTGATGTTCAAACTTTTTGGGATCGAGCCGGTGGACTGTGAAGTCGACGCCCTTCTCATACAGAGCGAGCATTGGCTTCAACGAATTGGCCCCGGGGCCGAAGCTGTAGAGTTTGAGCATGGGTCTCTCCGACAATGTTATGATTCCTAACAAAGATGGCGCAGCTCGAACTGATATGCAACACATACAATCTGGATGAAGATGGGCTTCTCATTTAGCGGCCAGTCTCTTGCCAAATCGCGTCGGTTACCGCAAAGAGGTTTGGCCCTTTTCCTCCCCGGGACTAAGCTGTTCGCAACCGTTCCAACAAAGGGTTTTTCATGACTGCCTATGTCTCGCGCGCCGGCCTTCAGGTTTCGCCGGTCCTTGCCGAATTTATAGAAAATCGCGCTATCGCAGGGACAGGTGTGGCGGCTGACCGGCTTTGGCAGGGGCTTGCTGATATTCTCGCCCAGTTTGGGCCCCGCAATAAGGCGCTGCTCGCCAAACGTGACGACATTCAGGCCAAGCTTGATGGTTGGCACAGCGCCAACCCCGGCCCGATTTTGGATATGGCCGTCTATCAGGCCTTCCTGACGGATATTGGCTATCTCGTTCCAGAACCGGCGCCGTTCAGCATTGGCACGCGCAATGTCGACGACGAGATCGCCGTGATGGCCGGGCCGCAGCTTGTAGTGCCCTCGCTCAACGATCGCTTCGTTCTCAACGCCGCCAATGCGCGCTGGGGCAGCCTGTATGACGCATTTTATGGCACCGATGCATTGGATGCTGCTCCGGCCAAGCCCGGTGGCTATGATCCCGTGCGGGGTGCCGCCGTCGTTAACGCTGCTAAGGCATTCCTTGATGACGTGGTTCCGCTTTCCGACGGCAAATGGGCGGATTGGACCGGCGGCGGTTTGAATCTTGCAGACAGCTCCGTTCCGATTGTCCGGCGCGGCGATGATATGCTCCTGCGCCACAACGGGCTTGGTATTGAGATTTTGATTGACCGCAACCACCCTATTGGCCGCGATGATCTGGCTGGAATTAAGGATGTTGTGCTTGAATCGGCACTGACGGCGATTGTCGATCTGGAGGATTCCGTCGCGGCGGTGGATGCCGATGACAAGGTAGCAGCCTATTCCAACTGGCTTGGGCTGATGCGCGGTGATCTTGTCGCCAGCTTTGAAAAGGGTGGCAAGACACTCACCCGCCGGATGGAAGAAGACCGCGCATGGGGTGATGAAATGCTGCACGGCCGCAGCCTCCTTTTCGTCCGCAATGTCGGGCATCTGATGACCAACCCTGCAATCCTCCTGCCGGATGGTAGTGAGGCGCCGGAAGGCATTCTCGATGCCGTATTCACCTCGCTCTGCGCGATGCATGATGTGTTGGGGTTGGGGTCGTTGCGCAACAGCCGCACGGGCAGCGTCTACATCGTGAAGCCCAAGCAGCACGGGCCGGAAGAGTGCGCCTTCACCAATGATCTGTTCGATGCCGTTGAAGACCTGCTCGGCCTTGCGCGCCACACGGTCAAGGTCGGCGTGATGGATGAGGAACGCCGGACGTCGGCCAACCTTGCGGCCTGCATACATGCCGTGAAAGACCGGATCGTCTTCATAAACACCGGCTTCCTCGACCGGACCGGGGATGAGATGCACACAGCGATGCGTGCCGGGCCGATGATCCGCAAGGCGGCGATGAAAGCCAGTTCCTGGATACAGGCCTATGAGGCACGCAATGTCCAGATTGGTTTGGCCTGCGGCCTTTCCGGTAAGGCGCAGATCGGCAAGGGTATGTGGGCAGCACCCGACATGATGCGCGGTATGATGGACCAGAAGATCGGCCACCCGAAGTCGGGCGCAAATACCGCATGGGTGCCGTCACCCACTGCAGCCACGCTTCACGCAACGCATTATCACCGCGTCGATGTCTTTGCGCGTCAACGGGAACTGGCGAACGAAGCGACGCCGGGGCTGGAGCCTCTGCTCACCATCCCTGTCGCACCCGTCGGGCACAACTGGTCGGACGAAGAGGTCCGCGAGGAGCTGGAGAACAACGCGCAGGGCATTCTTGGCTATGTGGTGCGCTGGATTGATCAGGGGATCGGCTGTTCCAAGGTGCCCGACATCAACGATATCGGGCTTATGGAAGACCGGGCGACGTTGCGCATCTCGTCGCAGCATATTGCGAACTGGTTGCTACATGGTGTGTGCACGGCAGATCAGGTGGATGCCGCCTTTGCTAAGATGGCCGCCAAGGTGGATGCTCAAAACGCATCTGACCCGCTTTATGAGAAACTGACGCCGGACAGCATCGCCTTCAAGGCGGCGCGGGCGCTCGTGTTCGAGGGGATCAGCCAGCCAAATGGCTATACCGAGCCCTTGCTTCACAAATTCCGGCAGGCCAAGAAGGCAGCCTAATTTTTTAAAGAATAAGGGGAGGGTCGCTGAATGACCTATGTTTTATGGGGCTCTCCCCACTCACTCTACACGGGCAAACTGCGGTCGTATCTGATCAAGAAGGGGCTGCGCTTTCAGGAGCGCGTGCCTGCCCATCCAGACTTTGGTATGCGGATTTTGCCGGCCGTCGGGCATATGGTTGTCCCAGTTCTTGAAACGCCCGCAGGCGAAATCCTTCAAGATACCGGAGACATCATCGATCATCTGGAAGCTCAGCATTCAGCACCTGTTTTAGACCCTGTGACGCCCGTCCAGCGCTTGGTATCGGCCCTCTTTGATGCGGTCGGTTCGGAATATCTTCTGCCGCTCGCCATGCATTACCGCTGGACGTACCGCGCGGACCAAGACGCATTTCTTCAGGCAGAGTTCGGGCGGACAATGGTGGCCGGTCACAGCCGGGAAGAGCGGCGAACCATGGCTGCCGGGATGATGGATTTCTTTGCGGGCTTCCTCCCCAATCTGGGTGTCTTTCCAGAGACGGTCGATGCGTTGGAGGGGGCCTATGCCGACTGGCTGGACGCGCTTGACGAGCATTTCCAATACCATCCCTATTTGTTGGGCGGCAGGCCATGTCGCGGCGACTTTGGGATGATGGCATCGCTGTTTGCACATCTCGGCCGAGATCCTGTTCCCGCGGGGCTGATGAAGCGCAAAGCGCCGAACCTGTTCCGTTGGACCGAACGGATGAACATGGCGGGCCTCAGCGATGGGGAGTTTGCAGGTTATGGCGAAGATTATGCGCCGGATGATTCCATGCCAGACACATTGATTGCCGTTCTCGCCTTGGTCTTCCGCGACTGGACGCCGGGGCTGATTGCGGATGTAGATTGCTTCAATGCATGGGCCGCGGACAGGGCAGCCGGGGACATTGTCTCACGGGAGGGCCAGCGCCAGGTGCATCCCAACATCGGTCCAGTGTCATACCCCTTCCACGGCATCGAAATGAAACGTGGGAGTGCGCCGCACGCGTTATGGATGTTCAGCGGTGTTCTGGATCAGGCAAACGCGATGGATGCCGCAGAGGCTGAACGCTTTGCCCAATTGCTAAGGACTATCGGCGGTGAAACTGCCTTTTCTCTTGCTCCTATCCGTCGGATGGAGCGGAGGGATAACGTCCTCGTCCTCTCCTGAGTGTCAGTTGACATGTTCGCGTTTTTCCCAAGGATGGGAGGGAATGGGAGAGACAGATGACTGAAGCGCCGATCACCTCGTTCGATCCGAGCGACACGAAGATCTATACCGACGATAACTGGCGGGATCTGTTTGCACGGCAGCGGCGGGAAGCGCCTGTCAGCTATCTGCCAGACAGCGCCTATGGACCTTATTGGTCGGTCTGCACGCTTGATCTCATTCAGCAGGTTGAGGGAAATCCTGCTGTGTTTTCGTCTTCCCATAAACTCGGCGGCATAACGATTACGGCGCCTCGTGATTTTGATGACCGGGATTTCCCCAACTTCATCGCCATGGATGGTGAACGCCACGCCGCCCAGCGTAAGGTTGTGCAGCCGTCCTTCAATCCGAGCGAAATGACGCGGCGCGATGTTGAAATCCGGGAGCGGACTAAGGCGCTGTTCGATGCGCTGCCAGTTGGTGAGGAATTTGACTGGGTGGAGCGTGTTTCTATCCCGCTGACCATGGGGATGCTGTGCATCCTGTTCGACTTCCCGTTTGAGGAACGACATGACCTTAAGCGCTGGTCCGACTGGGCGAGCGAAGTGACGCCCGACAATAGCCCGGAACGGTACGCGCAGTTTTTGGAACAAATGGGCCAGATGCTGGCGCGCTTTGACCGGCTGCTGGAGGAAAAGCGGCAGCTTCCGCCGTCGGACAACCTCATGTCGCGCATCATCCACAGCGAGGCGATGGGCAGTTTGGACCCGATGGAGCGGATTGCGAATATTGCGCTGCTCATCGTTGGCGGAAATGATACGACCCGCAATTCGATGAGCGGACTGATTGACGCGCTGCGGCTCTTCCCGGACACGCTTGATCGTCTGCGAGCGGACCCTTCGCTTATACCGACCGCCGTTCAGGAAATCATCCGCTGGCAGTCGCCTGTCACGCATATGCGGCGGACCTGCACGGAGGATACGGAACTTAACGGCCAGAAGCTGTCCAAAGGCGACATGGTCATCATGTGGTATATCTCCGCGAACAGGGATGAGAGCGTGTTTGCCCATGCCGACGTCTTTGATGTCACCCGCGAAAATGCGCGGCGTCATGTCGCCTTTGGCTATGGCGTTCACCGGTGCGTCGGCGCGCGGCTCGCAGAACTGCAATTGAGCAGCTTGCTGAACGAGATCATCTCCCGCAACGTGACCATTGATATGCAAGGCACGCCGGATCGCCTGCCCAGTTGCTTCCTCCACGGCTTTACAAAGATGCCAGTGGTGATGCGACCGAACTAGGGGTCAGACGCGGGCTTCTCCCCATTCCACCCAGCCAAAGGGCTTAGGCGTCTCCGGCATATAGCCTTTTTCGGACTGGGCGATTTTGAAGCCCGCTTTTTCATAAGCACCGGTGATGGGCCGCGTCAGGTGACAATTGCCACCAATGCGTTTCCAGACAGGTTCAATCCGACGCTGCCATTTAGCGGGACCCGCATCGGGGGCAGCGCCATGTTCCAAAAACAGCGCCTTGCCGCCCGGGCGCAGGACGCGCCGCATTTCCGAGAGAACCTGCTGCTGGTTGTGGACCGAACACAGCGTGAAAGTGACGAGCACAGTGTCGAAGCTCGCATCGGCGAAGGGCATGGCTTCCCCGATGCCCGCGCGGATGTCCGCTGCCATGCCTTTGGCTTGTGCCGCTTCCCGTGATCGGTCGAGGAGAGCAGGGGAGGGGTCCAGCCCTGCAAAGCTCTTGATCCGGGTGGGGTCATAAAATTCCATATTGATACCGCCGCCGCAGCCCAGCTCCAGCACATCGCCATCGGCTTGCGGAACGATGCGGCTGCGCGCTTTCATAATCTGCGGTTGTGCGCAGCAAAAGCCGATGATCTTTGGAACCATATTGCGGTCCCACCAACCGGCGGGCTGGGGCTCATAGATGGGGTGAGAATTCTCTAAGGACATTTTCGTAAAGCTCCCGCTTGAACGGCACAATGAGGTCAACCAACTCGTCGGGACGCGCCCAGCGCCAAGCCCGAAACTCCTGATGTTCGGTCGTGATGTCGATATCGGCATCGGTTCCCAAGAAATGGAACAGGAACCAGTGTTGGCTCTGCCCCCGATATTTGCCGCGCCAGATTTTTCCG
>CAJBSR010000563.1 GCA_903958285.1 uncultured Sphingomonadales bacterium | reverse complement strand
TAACCGGCATGTCCTAGAAGTTCACCGGGTTGGTAGCGGGAAAGGTCTACCTGTCCTCCTTCTGCACGAAGGCCTTGGATCGGTTGCAATGTGGCGGGAATTTCCTGAAAAGCTTGCCGCCACCAGTGGCCGGCAGGTGATCGCTTGGTCTCGAAAGGGCTATGGCTCGTCAGATGACTTCTATGGTCCTTATTCACCTGATTTCATGCACCGTGAGGCCGATGCCGCTGCAAACCTTATGCTGGAGCTAGGCATTGATCGGGCGCACGTCTTTGGTCACAGCGACGGTGGCTCAATTGCGCTATTACTAGCGATGAAACATCCCCACCTGGTCGCGTCGCTTGTACTTGAGGCACCCCATGTTTTTGTTGAGCCGATGTGCCTCAAGGCTATCAAATCGCTCGGTCAGGCTGCAGCAAATGACACTCTAATCACTCGTCTTGGTAAGTATCACCGTGATGCAGCAGCTGTCTTCAAACAGTGGTATACCATCTGGACGGATCAGCAGTTCGCCTCGTGGAACATAGAGGACAATCTGGGAGCTGTTAATTGTCCAACACTACTTATCCAGGGCGAAAATGACGAATTCGGCACGTTCGAGCAGATCGATCGTATAGCATCCCAACTGACCCAATCGCGGCAGTTGCGTCTACCGAATTGCGGGCACAGTCCTCACCGGGACCAGGAGGATGCCGTTCTGGCAGCCAGTGCCGCCTTCATGCAGGAGCATGCAAATGGCTAAACTGTTCGACGTCTTGATAATCGGCGCGGGACATGGAGGCGCGCAGACAGCTATTTCCCTGCGCAATCTTGGATTTGCGGGATCCATTGCATTGGTGGGCGACGAACCGGAACTGCCATATGAGCGGCCACCGTTGTCAAAAGATTATCTGTCCGGCAATAAGCCCTTCGAACGTATTCAAATTCGCCCCGCGACCTTCTGGATAGAGAAGGAAATCACTCTCGTGCAGGGTCAACGCGTGACTGCGGTGATGCCAGCGAAACACAGCGTCCAACTCGCCGATGGATCAATGCTCCGTTACCAGTATCTGGTCTGGGCAACCGGTGGCGATCCGCGCAAGCTTTCCTGCCCAGGCTCAAATCTTGGCGGCATACATGCCGTCCGCAATCGTGCAGACGTTGATGCAATCATGGCCGAATTGCCGCAGTCCGGGCCGATAGTGATCATTGGCGGTGGCTATATCGGGCTTGAAGCGGCCGCCGTACTTAGCAAATTAGGCAAGCAAGTGGTCGTGCTTGAAGCCCTTCCACGCGTGCTGGCGCGGGTGGCAGGCGAGGACCTCTCCGCCTTCTTCGAGGCTGAGCACCGAAAGCACGGTGTAGATCTGCGCGTCGATTCAGCCGTGGTTGCCCTACATGGTGAGGCCCGCGTCATGTCAGTCGAACTGGCAACTGGTGAAACGCTGCCCGCGGATATGGTCATCGTCGGCATCGGCATCATACCATCTGTTGAGCCATTGTTGGCGGCAGGAGCGCAAGGCGGCAACGGCGTTTTGGTCGATCAGCAGTGCCGCACCAGTTTGTCCGATGTCTTTGCGCTCGGCGATTGCGCAGCCCATGCCAACGGCTTTGCCGAAGGCAATCCAATCCGTCTCGAATCTGTCCAGAATGCCAACGACATGGCCACCGTCGTTGCGAAGACGATCTGCGGGCAGGAAGCGGCCTACGAAGCTACGCCGTGGTTCTGGTCAAACCAGTATGACCTTAAATTGCAGACCGTTGGTTTGTCAATTGGCCACGATGAGGCTGTCTTGCGAGGAGACCTGGCATTGCGCAGTTTTTCTGTTGTTTATCTGAAGCAGGGCAAGGTCTTGGCGCTCGATTGCGTCAACAACGTCCGGGATTATTCGCATGGTCGTCGGTTGGTTGAACTTGGCTCCTTAGTTAACGGCACGGAGATTGCGAACAGTACCCGCCAGCTAAAGGAATGGAGTGCTTCTGCGCCCTCCACTTGAATCACTTACCTAAAGGATTAAGCCATGAGCGATCGCCCTGCGACACCATCAGAATTCATTGATCACCTTGCCATGGTCACGTCGGCTATCGGAAACGGTCCTCTTGACGGCGCGTTGGAAACTAAACTCAACACCGACTTTCCCGCTGAAGGAGATTGGTTTTCCAAGGCTGTCTCGCTGTGCCGAAAAGGCGTTGAAGATGGCTGGCTGTGTGGCCGCGAAGCCGGCGGAATCAAGTTCGGGCGAGCCGTGGCAGCTGGAGATGCAACCCATCGTTTCTCAATCGATGTTGTGGAAATGAACGATGTCGTCGGGCCGCATCATGCCCATCCTGCTGGCGAGATCGATCTCATCATGCCGCTCGACAGGGCTGCCGAATTTGATGGCAGGGGCGCGGGCTGGTTGGTTTATGCGGCGGGCTCCGCCCATTGCCCCACGGTAGCAAATGGCTGCGCGCTTGTACTGTACTTGCTCCCAGAGGGCGCCATAGAATTTACTCGGCAATGAGAAGCATCCAATTCTATCTCCGGAATAGATTTTCCGATTTTTTAGATATTTGAAGGCCTGATGCTCATCACTAGTTCTTGTGCTGCGAGTCGCGAATCCAAGCGATTTTCTACCGCGTCGGCCTGCGCGCGATTTTGCACTTACACACCCCCAAGAGCATTCGTCTGCGCAAAGTCCACTTGGACCCGCATGAACGCAAAAAGGCGAGCCGCGCGAAAGCGGCCTGAGTCAAAGACATTGGAAAAGGGGCGCCCAACCGGCGCCCCTTTTTTTTGCCCTGCTTATGGCCGCTCATCCATTTGCATGATGAGACTTACCCGCCATCGGCCTACATCTCGTCCAACGATAAGATTGAGAGGAGAGACGATGTCCTTTGCGCTTCAGCCGCTTTCATCACCCGTCGGGCGCGAAGTTGTCGGGCTCGATATTTCAACCGAGATCGCGCCGGCGACGGCCAAGGCGCTGCATACGGCCTGGCTTGAACACGGTTTCCTGCTGTTTCGCGGCATTGGCACTTCCCCTGAAACGCAGTTGCATCTGAGCCGCTGCTTTGGCGAATTGGAGCCGCACTCCATCCCGGTCTTCCGGCATCCGGACTATCCCGAGCTCATCCTCTTGACCAATGAGGGTGGCCCGTCGGGCCCGATCTATGATTTTGGTGGCCAGCACATCCATGGCCGCATCCCGTGGCATGCCGATGGCGCCTATCTGCCCACGCCCAACTCCGGTGCCTTGCTGCGCATGGTCCGCAAGGCAAAGGATGGCGGACAGACGGGCTGGCTCGACCTTGCCTTGGCTTATGACGAACTGGACGCCGACACCAAAGCGGAGATTGCGGACCTGAAGGCCGTCTATCATTTCCGGGCCGGTCTGGAGGAGATGCGCTTCAACAAGCCCGGTGGCGTGCGGATCACCCCGCGCAAAGACAATTACCCCAATTTTCCGCCAGTGTTGAATCCGCTCATCTGGGTGCATCCGGAAACGCAGCGCAAGGTGCTGAATGTCAGCACACTCAACATCGACCATATGCACGGCATGCCAGCAGCGGACGGAGATGCCCTCATCGAACGCTTGATCGCACATATTCTGCAGCCGCAGTTTCAGTACATTCATGATTGGGACAACAACGATATGGTCGTCTGGGACAACCGCCGGACGCTGCACACAGCGCTCGGCC
>CAJBSR010000562.1 GCA_903958285.1 uncultured Sphingomonadales bacterium | reverse complement strand
GCGACAGCTGCTGCCAAGAAGGCAATGGTTCGCGTTCCCCTGAAGGAAGGCCGCACACTGCATCATGATGGCAATGGTCACTTCGGTGCCGGCCGCGTGACGCTGCGCACGGCACCGCAGGGAACGGGCATCATCGCCGGTGGTCCGATGCGCGCTGTCTTCGAATCGCTCGGCGTTGCCGACGTGGTGACGAAGTCGGTCGGCACATCGAACCCCTACAACATGATCCGGGCCACCTTTGCTGCTCTTACCGAGCAGACAAGCCCCAAGTCGGTTGCCCAGCGTCGTGGCAAGAAGATCGCTGATCTTCTGAAGCGTGGTGGTGCTGCCGCGGCTGAAGCCCTGGCTGAAGCCGAAGCGGTTACGGAGTAATCCCGATGGCGAAGATCAAAATCAAGCAGACCGGTTCGCCGATCCGCCGGACCAAGGACCAGCGCGCAACGCTGATCGGTCTCGGCCTGAACAAAATGCACCGCGTGTCGGAGCTGGAAGATTCCCCGGAAGTCCGGGGCATGATCCAGAAGATCCGTCACATGGTGGAAGTTATCGGCTAACATCCATATCCCGCCCCGGTCTTGACCGGGGCGGTTATTTCGGGGATGGCCCGCCCTCCCCATAGCGCGAACATAGCGAAAGCGAGTGCACAATATGAAACTCAACGAACTCCGTGATAATGATGGCGCCCGTAAGGGCCGGATGCGCGTCGGACGCGGCATCGGCTCTGGCAAGGGCAAGACCGGCGGCCGTGGCCAGAAGGGTCAGAAGAGCCGCGGTGGCGTCTCGATTGCCGGTTTTGAAGGCGGTCAGATGCCGCTCCACATGCGTCTGCCAAAGCGCGGCTTCAACAACATCTTCGGCAAGGATTATGCTGAGGTAAACCTCGGTGCGATCCAGAAGCTGGTTGATGCCAAGAAGCTCGACATCAAGGCGACGATTGATCACGCAGCGCTGAAGGCTGCTGGGGTTGCCCGTGGCGGCAAGGACGGTGTCCGTCTGCTCGCTAAGGGTGAACTCACAGCGAAGCTCAGCTTCGTTGTCGCCGGTGCTTCGGCGGCTGCAAAGGCTGCGGTTGAAAAGGCTGGCGGCAGTGTGGAGGTCATCCACGTTGTTCCGGCTGCTGAAAAGGCCGCTGCCAAGAAGAATACCGTCAAGATCAGGACGAATGCCTGAGGAAATCTCAGGTCAGGGCTTAGACAAGCGCTGATTAGTCATTATATGGAGCGGCGGGCTGTCCAACGGGCATGACCCGCCGTTCTTTTTTCAAGGGTCATCCATCCCATGGCAAGTTCCGCCGACCAGCAAGCAGGCCTGAACCTTTCCCGCTTTTCTCAGGCTTCTGAACTGAAGAGCCGCATCTGGTTCACGATCGGGGCGTTGATTGTTTTCCGCCTGCTCAGCCATGTGCCCCTGCCGGGGATTGATCCCAAAGCGCTCGAAACGCTGTTTAACACCACCAAGGGCGGTGTTCTCGACTTTTTCAACATGTTCTCGGGCGGTTCGCTGGAGCGCATGAGCCTCATCGCGCTCGGCGTGATGCCCTATATCACCGCGTCCATCGTCGTGCAGCTTGGCACGTCGCTCTCCTCAACGCTGGCGGCGTTGAAGAAAGAGGGCGAAAGCGGCCGTAAGAAGCTCAACCAGTACACCCGCTACGGCACTGTCGGCCTCACGATTGTGCAGGGCTATTTCATCGCCGTTGGCCTTGAAAGCTGGGGTGCCACGCAGGGCCTTTCGGCTGTGGTTGAACCTGGCATGTTGTTCCGCGTCGCCTGCGTCACGGCGCTGCTGGGTGGCACCATGTTCCTGATGTGGCTCGGCGAGCAGATCACCAGCCGCGGCATTGGCAACGGCATTTCGCTGATCATCATGGCGGGCATTGTCGCCACCTTGCCAAAGACGCTAGCGCAGGTTTTTGAAGGTGGCCGCACAGGCACGATGAACCCGCTCATGGTGCTTGGCATCGGCGCGGCAGTTATCGGTCTGATCGCGTTCATTTGCTTCATGGAGCGTGCCCAGCGCCGCGTGCTGATCCAATATCCCAAGCGCCAGACGCAGCGCGGCATGATGCAGGCCGATAAGAGCTTCCTGCCGCTGAAGATCAACACGGCGGGTGTCATCCCGCCGATCTTCGCGTCTTCGCTCTTGCTGATGCCGCTCACGCTCGTCCAGTTCGCAGGCCAGAGCGCCACGCAGGACTCGGCGACGGGTGATACCATTTTGTCGATCACGAATGCCCTGCAGCACGGATCTCCGTTGTACATGGCGCTCTACGCGTTTGGCATTATCTTCTTCTGTTTCTTCTACACGGCCGTTGTCTTCAACCCGGAAGAAACTGCTGAGAACCTGAAGCGCTACGGTGGCTTCGTCCCCGGCATTCGACCCGGCAAGAACACAGAGAATTATCTCGATTACGTGCTGACGCGCATCACCGTGGTGGGTGCCGCTTATCTGACGTTGGTCTGCCTGGTGCCTGAGTTCATGTTCTCCAGCCTTGGCTTCATGGCCATTGGCGGCACCAGCCTCCTGATCGTCGTGAACGTGACGATGGATACGGTGACACAGATTCAGAGCCATATGCTGGCCCACCAATATGGGGACCTCATTAAAAAGGCGAAGCTCAAAGGGGGAGCGCGACGTTGAATATAATTCTGTTGGGACCTCCGGGGGCGGGGAAGGGCACACAGGCCAGCCGATTGCAGGAAGAGCGCGGCATGGTGCAGTTGTCGACCGGCGATATGCTTCGGGCAGCGGTAAAGGACGGCACGCCCGTCGGGCTGCAGGCCAAGGCGGTCATGGAAGCCGGTGAACTCGTTTCGGACGAGATCGTCTCCGGCATCATCGGTGAGGCGCTGGATAAGCTGCCTGCTGAGACCGGCGTGATCTTTGACGGCTATCCCCGCACGGCCGCCCAGGCGGAATCGCTGGATGACATTTTGACCGGGCGTGGCCGCAAGCTTGATCATGTGATTGAGCTGGCCGTGGACGAAGACGCTCTGGTTGAGCGCATCACCGGCCGCTTCACCTGCGAGAAATGTGGTGCCGGGTATCACGACACCTTCAAGCAGCCCAAGGTTGCTGGAACCTGTGACCAGTGCGGTTCGACCGAGTTCAAGCGTCGTCCCGACGACAATGAGGAAACGGTCCGCACGCGGATGGCCGAGTATCGCGCAAAGACAGCGCCGATCCTGCCGATCTATGAAGCGCGCGGCTTGTTGCAGCGCGTCGATGGTATGGCGGATATCGACGTCGTCAACACGTCCATCGAAGCAATCCTCGACGCGAAGTAGTCTGGGTGGAGCGGCGGTTGATTTCAGCCGCCGAGTCATCGAAGAGTCATTGACCTGACATTCGGACGTCGCGGGCCTGCGCTATGCAGAGTGCATGACAGCACTTGCCCTCAACCTGTTCCGCGCCTCTCAGGGGCAGCAGACCCGCCGCCCGACCTCGCAGAAGACCCGCATCAGCGGTGTCTGGCATTACAGGTTGTTGGCTTGGGCTTTCCGCAACAGCTGAGCGTTTCGCTCAGTTAAAACCGTGCGAGAGGAAGTCCGGCATTGGGCCGTTCCAGCCGCCGGTGTCATTTGAATCTTCAGAAGGCTTTGCCACCTCGCGACGCGGAGCGGGCTTCTCCTGAGGCTTCCGCGCGGCGCGTTCCGGCTTTGGCGCAGGCGCCTTTGCTTCTTCGACCTTTGGTGCGGCCTTCGCACGCGAACGGCGTGCCGGGCGCGGTTGATCGTCAGCAGCTACATCGGCCGCTTCGGGCGACGATGGGGCAGCCTTCGCCGCCGATTCACCACTGCCCTTGATACGAGTGAGCGTCTGGCCGGTCAGCTTTTCGATATTCTCAATCGCTTCGGCATCTGCCGACGTTACAAATGTGAAGGCCTTGCCTGTCGCACCTGCACGACCGGTGCGGCCGATCCGGTGGACATAGTCATCGGGATGCCAGGGCGCGTCAAAATTGAAGACGTGACTCACGCCCTTGATGTCGAGGCCACGGGCCGCCACGTCGGAGGCGACGAGAATGTTGATATCGCCCGATTTGAAGCGGTCGAGTTCCTTAATGCGGGCCGATTGCTCCATGTCACCATGGATTTCTGTCGCGCGGAAGCCAGAACGCTGCAGGCTCTGGGCCAGTTCGCGCACGGTCGTCTTGCGGTTGCAGAAGATGATCGCCGTGTTGACGTCGTCCGCATTTAGCAGGTCGCGCAGAACGTCCTTCTTCTTGCGGGCGTCCACTTCAACAAGAACCTGCGTGATGTTGACATTGGTCGACGCTGGGCGGGCCACTTCGATTGTCTTGGGGTTCGACAGGAACTTGTCGGCCAGCTTTTTGATCGGCGGCGGCATCGTTGCTGAAAAGAGCAAGGTCTGGCGGCTGGCGGGCAGTTTCGTGCAGATATTCTCGATATCCGGGATGAAGCCCATGTCGAGCATCCGGTCCGCTTCATCGATGACGAGCAGATCGCAGCCGTTGAGCAGGATCTTACCGCGCTCGAACAGGTCCATCAGACGGCCTGGGGTCGCGATGAGGACATCAACACCCTTTTCCAGCGCCTTGACCTGATCCCCCATCTGCACGCCGCCAATGAGCAGCGCCATGGAGAGCTTGTGATATTTGCCGTATTTCTCAAAATTTTCGGCAACCTGCGCGGCGAGTTCCCGTGTCGGTTCCAGAATGAGTGAACGGGGCATGCGCGCGCGGGTGCGGCCATGGCCCAGAACATCGATCATAGGGAGGACGAACGCCGCCGTCTTGCCGGTACCTGTTTGGGCGATGGCAATCAGGTCACGCATCATCAGGACGCTGGGAATAGCCTGCTGCTGGACAGGTGTCGGATCGGAATAGCCCGCCTCAGTTATGGCGCGGAGCAGTTCATCGGATAGGCCGAGATCGGCAAAACTCATTCAGGTTAGGTTCCGGATAAGGTGCGGGAGGGTGCCCCAGCATGTTGACTGCGGGCCTTGGCTTTAGGGACGGAAAAGTCAAGCAAAAGCCGTCTGAAATGAGGGCCAAAGCGGCATCACTTTTGCTTTGGCGGCACCAGTGTGTGAAATTTGTCGATCATGCAGGCGCCGCCGGTGCGGGAATGGATCGTATCGCGGTCCTCACACAGCCGCCCGTCGCGTGTGGGTTGCAGATAGAAGCCGGAGTAGAAGTCGATCGACGGGCAGCCCTTTTCCAATCGCGCCCGGACGGGCTGTCCGCCGCGAAGGACGAGGTCAATGCTGTCAGGTCGGCTAATCAAAATGCCCCCTAGCGTGGCGATGGAAAGACATTTCGGCGCGGATTTCTCCTTCCAGTCTTGGAAGATCATCCGCGGACGGGCGCGCTCATGATGCGGGGTGATGCGGATTACCGTCCGACGCTCGATCATTACTTGTGCATAGTCTGTCCCGTCCGCCTGAGGCAGAGCAGCAGGGCCCGACGGCATCAACGCCGCGGCAGTCAGCACAAGAAACTGGATCATCGAGATGTCATCATGATTCGACCCGAAGTGAGGTTGGACGGTTGAACAGATCATGAATTGCGTGGCAATGGGGCAAAGCTGTCCCGCCTTGGGTCAGGGGAGAAATTCGCGATGATGAATGCGGCAGCTTTGGCGGAACTCGGCGCGGTGCTGGGCACCAAAGGCCTGACAACGGATTCCGCCGACATCGCGCCATGGGTGACCGATTGGCGCAAGCTCTACCAAGGGAAGGCCGCAGCATTGGCACAGCCGGGGTCCGTCGCCGAAGTTCAGGCGGTTCTCGAGATCGCGTCGCGGCATCACATTCCTGTCGTGCCGCAGGGCGGCAATACATCGATGGTGGGAGGGGCCACGCCTGATGACAGCGGAGAGGCGATCATTGTGTCGCTCCGTCGGATGAACGCGATCCGCCAACTGGACCCAGCCGCGGGCCTCGTCGTGGCAGAAGCAGGTGTGGTCTTGTCCAACCTGCATGAGGCTGCCCGCGCCCAAGGTATGCGTTTTCCATTGTCGCTTGGCGCGCGCGGCTCAGCCACTATTGGCGGGCTTGTGTCCACCAATGCCGGCGGCACGCAGGTGCTGCGCTTTGGCACGATGCGCCGCCTTGTGCTCGGCGTGGAGGCAGTCTTGCCCGATGGCGCGCTTTACGAGGGACTGGCGGCACTTAAGAAAGACAATCGCGGCTATGATCTCACCCAGCTGCTGATCGCCGCCGAAGGCACAATCGGCATCATTACCGCCGCGAGCCTGACGATCGTGCCGGATGTCCTCGACCGGGCCGTCGCGTGGATGGCGGTCGACAGCCCCGCGGCGGCGCTCACCAGCTTGCGCGCCATGGAGGGGGCATCGGGCGACGCTATTGAGAGCTTCGAATTGATCCCGAACAGCTCTTTGCGTCTGGTGCTCCAGCATATTCCCGGAACCCGCGCGCCGCTTGAGGGGCATGCGCCGTGGCATGTGTTGGTGGAATATGTCCGCAGCAGTCCGGGTGCCACAGCCCCTGCCGAGGCGTTGGAGCAGTTGTTGGCAACCGAGCTTGAGGCGGAGCGCATCCAGGATGCCGCGATTGCCGCGAGCGAGGCGCAGGCAGAGGCTTTCTGGAAAATCCGTGAGTCCATCTCAGAGGCGGAGCGCACGCATGGCCCGGCCATGCAGCACGACATTTCGGTGCCGGTGGACGATATGCCGCGCTTCATTGCGGACGCCAGCGCCGAAGTTGAACGCGCCTTTCCCGGTGTCTGGGTGAATGC
>CAJBSR010000561.1 GCA_903958285.1 uncultured Sphingomonadales bacterium | reverse complement strand
CCGATCTACGACGACCTTGTCACCCTTTTTGATTTTCAGCGAAGCCATTACAGCACCTCCGGTGCGAGCGAGATGATCTTCATGAAGTTCTTCGCGCGCAGTTCCCGGCAGACCGGGCCGAAAATACGGGTGCCGATCGGCTCTTCGTTCTTGTTGACGAGGACCGCCGCATTCCCGTCGAAACGGATCGTCGAACCATCGGGACGATGAATGTCCTTGGCGGTACGAACGATGACTGCGCGGTGCACGTCACCCTTTTTCACTTTGCCGCGCGGCTGGGCTTCTTTGATCGACACAACGATCACATCACCCACGCCGGCGAAACGACGCTTGGAACCACCGAGCACCTTGATACACTGGACGCGCTTGGCGCCCGAGTTATCGGCGACTTCCAGATTGGACTGCATCTGAATCATGGATCAGCCCTCCATTGGATCGACGATTGCCGCAGCACCGCCGACCTTTTCTACGACCGTCCAGGTCTTCAGCTTCGAAATCGGGGCACATTCTTCAATGCGCACCACTTCGCCCTCTTTGAAGGTGTTGCCTTCATCATGGGCATGATACTTTTTCGAGCGACGAATGATCTTACCGTAGAGCGGGTGTTTCACCTTACGCTCTACCTTGACCACAACCGTCTTGTCGGTCTTGTCGGAAACGACCGTTCCGGTCAGCACACGCTTTGGCATGTCACCTGGTCCTTACTTAGCCGCAGAGTCAGCGGAGCGCTGAGTCTGAAGCGTCTTGATGCGGGCGATATCCCGACGCACCTGTTGGATGCGCGCGGGCTTCTCGAGCTGGCTGGTGGCCGCCTGGAAGCGCAGGTTGAACTGCTCGCGCTTCAGGTTGACAAGCTCTTCGACCAGCTGGTCGTCGGTCTTGACTTTAAGATCGGCAATCTTGGTCATTATTCAGCTCCCAAGTGCGAGAAGTCACCCAGGCGGGCAACGACCTTGACCTTGATCGGCAGCTTTTCAGCAGCGCGGCTGAAGGCGACGGCCGCGATCGGGCCGGGAACACCATCAAGTTCAAACAGGATACGACCTGGCTTGACGCGTGCTGCCCAATATTCGGGAGCACCCTTACCGGAGCCCATGCGGACTTCGGCAGGCTTGGACGAGACCGGCACGTCTGGGAAGACGCGGATCCACAAACGGCCCTGACGGCGGATGTGGCGCGTAATGGCACGACGTGCAGCTTCGATCTGACGTGCGGTGATCCGGTCCGGCTCCATGGCCTTCAGGCCATAAGACCCGAAGTTCAGATCCGTACCGCCCTTGGCGAGACCGTGGATACGGCCCTTGTGCGCCTTGCGGAATTTTGTGCGTTTCGGTTGCAGCATTGCTCTATCCTAAACTCAGCGGGCCGGACGGACGCCGGACGTCTGCGCGTCAAGCATCAGACGATCGGTTGCCATCGGATCATGACCAAGGATTTCACCCTTGAAGATCCAGACCTTGATCCCGCAGACGCCATAAGCGGTGTGCGCTTCGGCTTCAGCGTAATCGACGTTCGCGCGGAGCGTGTGCAACGGCACACGACCTTCACGATACCATTCGGTGCGGGCGATTTCTGCGCCACCCAAACGACCAGCGCAGGTGATACGAATACCTTCAGCACCCAGACGGAGGGCCGACTGAACAGCGCGCTTCATGGCACGACGGAAAGCGATACGGCGTTCCAGCTGGTCGGCGATGCCCTGAGCCACGAGCTTGGAGTCGATTTCCGGCTTGCGGATTTCAACGATGTTCAACGACACGTCGCTCGACGTCATCGAAGCCAACGTCTTGCGCAGCTTTTCGATGTCCGCACCCTTCTTGCCGATGATCACGCCGGGGCGTGCAGCATAGAT
>CAJBSR010000560.1 GCA_903958285.1 uncultured Sphingomonadales bacterium | reverse complement strand
GTTCAACTTGGTGCCGCCGGCTTACCAGTACTGGCTGTCACGCCGCGCCGCGACCGTGCCAGAGGTGTTGCCGTCCACGTTTCAGCGCGTTGCGACTTGACCATGTGTCTGGCGGGATGTCGCCGACTTCACACGAACATTGACGCACTTGCCTTACGATTTTCAACATGACTGCACACCCTTCCGTGACCTCATCGCCTGACAAAGCCATTGAACTCGACGCCATCATCATCGGCGCAGGTTTTTCTGGCATGTACCAATTGCTGAGCTTGCGCGACAAGCTGGGCATGAAGACCAAAGTGCTGGAGGCCGGCGCTGGCGTGGGGGGCACCTGGTACTGGAATCGCTACCCGGGTGCACGCTGCGACTCTGAAAGTCATTCCTACATGTTTTACTTCTCCAAGGAGATGGTGAACGAATGGGAGTGGTCTGAGCGTTACCCACAGCAGCCCGAAATTTTGCGTTACCTGAACCATGTGGCCGACCGCTTTGAGCTTCGCTCCGACATCCTGCTGAACACGCGCATGAACGCGGCCAGCTACGACAGCGGCAGCAACCGCTGGCATGTGCGCACCGATCAAGGCCAGCATTTCATTGCACAATTTTTGATCACCGCCGTGGGCTGCCTCTCTTCTGCCAATGTGCCGCAGATTCCAGGCTTGCAGGATTTCAAAGGCAAGTGGTACCACACCGGACAATGGCCCCATGAGGGCGTTGACTTCAGCGGCAAACGTGTCGGTGTGGTGGGTACAGGCTCGACGGGCATCCAGACCATTCCCGTGGTGGCCGCCCAGGCCAAGCATCTCACCGTATTTCAGCGGACGGCCAACTACAGTATTCCGGCGCGCAATGCGCCATTGACCGACACCTTCAAGCGCTATGCCAAAGAGCATGCCGAAGGCATTCGGCACATCATGAACACCAACACCAACGGACACCCGTTCCGAATGGCAGATCGATCGGTCACGGCGACCCATCCTGCAGAACGCGAAGCCATCATGGAAGCCGCATGGATCAAAGGCGGCCTGGAATTTCGCGCGGCCTTCAAAGACACCTTGCTGGACCAGGAAGCCAACGACATCGTTGCCGATTTTGTGCGCAACAAAATCCGGCAAATTGTCAAAAACCCTGCTGTGGCCGATTTGTTGAGCGACATCGACCACCCGTTCGCCGGCAAGCGTCCGCCGGTCGACTCCAATTACTTTGAAACCTACAACCGCGACAACGTGAGCCTGGTCAATTTGCGTGCCACGCCCATCGAGTCCATCACGGCGCAGGGCATCAAGACAAAAGATGCCGAATACCCGCTGGACATCATCATCTTCGCCACCGGGTTTGACGCCATGACGGGCTCTCTGCTCAAAATGGACATCCAGGGTCGCGATGGCTTGACACTCAAGGACTATTGGCACGCAGGGCCGCGCAACTACCTGGGCTTGCAGGTTCCTGGCTTTCCGAACATGTTCACCATCACGGGCCCAGGCAGCCCCTCGGTGCTGTGCAACCTGCCGCCGGCCATCGAGCAACACGTCAACTGGATCACCGACTGCATTCGAACCCTTCGCGACCAAGGACTGCAGCGCATCGAGGCCACTGAACATGCCAGCGAGGAATGGTGTGCGGAGGTGAACCGCGC
>CAJBSR010000559.1 GCA_903958285.1 uncultured Sphingomonadales bacterium | reverse complement strand
GTCTATGGCCAGTCCAAACACCTTTTCAGCGGCGCTGCCCTTCCTATCTGAAGGCTCCTCGCTCGCTTATGCAGCGACGCATTTTCTGACGCAGGGCGGCGGCACGTCTATTCAGATTGATGAAGCATCAGGCCTGAATGCATTTCATGTTGCTGCAGCGCCGATTTCGGACCCATCCTACGCATCATCCTTTGCAAACAGCATTTCTGCCGGTGCTTTCGCATCTGTCCAGCGGCTCTTTGCGGACTTTGATGCGCCCTATGACATCGCTGGCCGGGACTATGGAACACAACTGGAAAAGCTCCGGCTCCGCATACGCGACAGCTATAGCCTGCCGCATTCGGTCGATATCGTTTTCGCGGCTTCTTCCGTCGAGTTGGAATATGTCGCCCTCGCTCTGGGCAACCGTGACAACCGCTCAGGTTTGGCCAATATTGTCCTTGGCCTTGAAGATGCAGACACGGGCTGCGCGCAGGCAGCGATAGGGCTATATGCCGCTGATCTGACCCCAAATGGGCAGCAGGTAATCCCGGGCGCACCAGTCGACACCGAACTTGCCGCGCGTATCCAACTCACATCTCTGCCGTTGCGCGATCTGGCAAGCGACCCCATTCCTTCCGAAGACATCATGCTGTCCATCGCTTCGGCCGTTGACCTCGCCCTTCGGGAAGGCCGACAACCTATGGTCCGCGTCGTGCACGGAAGCCTAACCGGGCTTGTGGCCCCCTCAACCTCTCATCTTGATTCGTTGCGCAGGCGCTTTGGCCCGGCGATGACCCTTATTGTCGATGCGACACAGGGTCGGATCAGCAGAGACAATATCGCCGCCTATCTCTCCCGTGGGGCGACGGTTCTCCTGTCCGGTTCAAAGTTCATGGGCGGGCCGACGTCCAGCGCCTTTGCTCTTGTCCCGGCGGCGGCGCGAAGCGGGCTCATCCCACTTCCAGCCGGATTTGACACAGTCTTTTCAAGGCATGAGTGGCCCGCCTCTTGGCCGGGCGCAGAACGGCTGCCCGATCTCGCCAATCTCGGCTTACTGACGCGGCTGAGCGCGGCTATCTATGAGCTTGAGCTTTACGCGACGCTTGCCCCCGGTGAACTCCGGCGGGTCGTGCACCAGTTCGACGCTGCAGCGAAGCGACTGATGCGGGAGCTGGCCTTTGGGTCCGTTTCGGTCGAGCATTCAAGATATACAAATGAAGACCAAGCCCGCCCGCTCGAAGTCCAAACTTCAGTGATGATGGACACAAGCCGCAGGCGACTTACCGAAGACCATCTGGCCGCGCGCGGCCTCCATTTGCAGCTCATCAACGCCAAACTCCGCGGATCGCGCCCGGTGCGCCTCGGCCCGCCGGTGAAGGCCCTCAAGCTGCCCGATGGCCGCTTTGCCGGGAACCTGACGCTCAGCCTCTCCATGCCGCAAATCGTAGCGCTCGCGGCGATGGAGACCGGCTCCATCGCCGATCAATTGGACAGTGATTTCCAGATTATCGCCAAGCGCATCCGCGAACTCACTTAAACTCTTTTCAGAGCGTTTCAGTGATGACGACGCGATAGTCGGACCCAAGGTGCCGGTGCTGGCGCGCTTCGACATAAGCCGGGCTATCATACCAGGCGCGCGCGGCGGCCATGTCGGGAAATTCAACGACGACAACACCTTCAACAGGCGCGCCTTCCAGCGTTTCGCAGGCCCCATAAACAACCCGCGGCGTTCCGGGATGACCGGCCAGCGTCGGCCCCGCCATTTGTCCGTAAGTTTCAAACGCGGTCGCATCGCGGATACGTTCGCGGATAAAAATGATCATGGCCCCCATGGTGTCGTCTCCCCTATTTTGTATGCGCCCTTCGTGACAGCGCAAGGCGGCGGGGGCAAGACTTAGTGCCAACGAAATTCGTCTGCCTTCAACGGGAATAAGCTGGGGCGTCCGGCGTTATCAAATCGGGTGCCAGCGGGTCGCAACGGTACCCATATGACCGAAGAACGGATTGGCGTGCATTTGCCCCCGCGCGCCGATCCACTGGGCGCGATGACCGGCTTTCAGCCGCCCCCATCCCGCCTGCCAAATCTGACCCCACCGGCCAACGGACCGGTGGGGTCATTTTTTGGTTAGATGCTAGGTAGAAGAAGCCTGACGCGGACTACTCCGCAGCAACCCCCGCCGCTTCAAACATGTCCTTTTCGACCACAATTTCTTCCGGCACGTCATTGGCGGCCTTGGCGCCTTTGCGGCGGTCGAAATTGTCCCAGACCTGATTCCATTCACCGCGCGTAGCGGCTTTGGCGTATTCGGTGGCGCGGGTTTCGAAGAAGTTGGCGTGCTCCACCCCGTTGAGGAGCGGGGCGAGCCAGGGGAGCGGGTGCTCTTCGATCATGTACATCGGTGAGAAGCCGAGCTGACCCAAACGCCAGTCCGCGATGTAGCGGATGTAGCGCTTGATTTCCTTGGGCGTCATGCCGGGGACGGGGCCCTGTTCAAAGGCGAGATCGATGAAGGCGTCTTCCAGACGGACCGTCTTCTGGCAGCAATCCAGAATGTCGTCCTTCACCGCCTTGGTCAGGCAGTCACGCTCCTTGGTGAAGGCGTGGAACAGCTTGGTGATGCCTTCGCAGTGCAGGCTTTCATCGCGGATCGACCATGTGACGATCTGCCCCATGCCCTTCATCTTGTTGAAGCGCGGGAAGTTCATCAGCATCGCGAAGGAAGCGAACAGCTGCAGCCCTTCGGTGAAGCCACCGAACATGGCGAGCGTGCGGGCAATGTCTTCATCATTATCGACACCAAAGGTGTTCAGATAATCATGCTTGTCCTTCATTTCCTTATACTGAAGGAACATGCCGTACTCGCTCTCGGGCATGCCGATGGTGTCGAGCAGGTGCGAGTAGGCCGCGATGTGCACCGTTTCCAT
>CAJBSR010000558.1 GCA_903958285.1 uncultured Sphingomonadales bacterium | reverse complement strand
TCCCTCTCCCGAAGGCGGAGCAAACGCCCCGCCCCTCATTCTCTTTGACCTAGAAAACCGCCTTCGCCTCAGTGCCCATCATGGCGCCGCGCACCATTGGGATCGGTGGGCCACCATAGCCCAAGAAGGTGTCATGGAATGCCTTCCACTTGGATCGGTCGCCACCTGTCCAATCCTCGCGCAGCTTGCGGATCATCAGCTTGCCCATCGTGTAGTTGAGGTAAGCGGGATCATAGGTGCCGCGCGCCGATTGCTGGCGGGCATTGCCTTCGTCCTGATAGCATTCCTTGATGAACATCTTACGCGACTGATCCTGCGTCATCCCGCGCGCGTGCATGCCGATGGCGGATAGATAGCGGCAGTCCCTCAGCAGGGCGTTCGACAGCTGACCGATGTGAGTTTCCGGATCACCTTTGTTCAGGCCCGCGTCCCACATCATCTCTTCAGTATAATGCGCCCAGCCCTCAGCGAAGGCATAGCCCACGAAGACACGACCAAAGAGCGACTTCGCCCGATTGGCATGGAGGAAGTTGAGGAAATGGCCAGGCCAGACCTCATGCACAGACGTGAACAGCAAATCCTTCGTCCCCGGCACATAGGCGTTGCGCGTTTTAGCGTCCCAGGACGGGTCTGGCGGGGAGATGTAATAGACCGACGGCAAGCCTTTTTCATAAGGTCCGGGGATATCGATATAGGCGCTGTTCTGACGATTATACGGCGGTGATTCCTCGACTTGGGCCTGTTCCGTGCCGGGGATCGAGACAATGCTGTTGTCGATGAGGAACTGACGGAGAACCGGAAGCTGCTCTCGCGCCTCTGCCACCGGACCGGCATCGGACTTTTTGGAATTCATCTTGTCCATACACGCCGCAATGGTTTTGCCCGGCGCAAACTTGGCGCATTCAACCCTCAAAGCATCCTGATTGCGCTTGAGGTCGGTACGACCCACCGCCTCAAGCTCATCAAGCGACACGTCAACGCCCTCAGTTGCGGACAGCATGCGGGAGAACCGCTCTGCCCCCAATGCGAAATCCGTCGTCGCCGTCTTCTTCTGGCCTTCAAGCCATGTCGCCATGCCGTTCATCGCCACCGATGCATCCTTTGCAGCGGCATCAAATTCGGACTGAAGGGCGGGGTCCTTCACGCTGGCAAAGGCAGCTTTGGCATCACCTGTGTAATAGTCTGCAAATCCCTTGAAACCGGGGATCGCGTAATTGACGAAGCTGATCGGCATCGGCGTTTTCAGATTTTGTCGGATCTGCTGGACAGCCCCCGGAATGGCGCGTGCATATTTGATGAACGCCTTCATCCGCGTTTCGGCATCGGCATAGGGACGGGCGATGTAGACATTGGGGTCCAACCCATTGTCGAAATACCATGTGACATCGGTGTGCGGTGAATCAGCGTCTTCAATCCAGAACAATTCACCCTGCGCAACGTGGACCAGATAGTCGCGCTCGAACTTCTCCTCGGCCGTCATCCCGTCGCTATTGAGAGCCTTGGCAATGGTGATGGCATTTTTGAGGAAGGCGATGCGCGCCGCGATCCCATCTTCGCTCCAGTCTGCCAATACGCCATCATATTCATGGCGGCCCTGATAGACGGCAAAGCTGGGATTCAGCCGGAAATAGTCTTCCAAAAAGCGGTCCGTAAAGGCCTGCCAGGGTCGAACGGCGGGCGCAGCGGGCGGTGGCAAGGTAAACACAGGCGGTGCTGCTGCCACTTCGGGCTTCGTCGCGCATCCAGTAAGGGACAAGGCCCCGATGGCCACAGACAGACCAAGCGTAAGACGCAGCGATTTCATGAAACAAACTCCAGACCAGATTTCTATTCGACTCGTAGATGCCACAAAGGTTGCACCAGACCTTCCGCCGCGCCAAGGATAATCCCGTGACTGAGACCATCCCCGCTCCTACCCATCCTCTCGCCTATCGCGACTACCGCTTCTTCTGGATTGCCCGTTTTTCGGCAGTCTTGGCGACGATGGGGATCGTCGTTGTCCTCGGCTATCAGTTCTACGACGTCGCACGCACCGACTATGGAATGTCGATCAGGGAAGCCTCGTTTCAACTTGGCCTGCTTGGCCTTGCCCAATTCGTCCCGCTAGCAGTGCTCACGCCGGTGGCCGGTTGGGTG
>CAJBSR010000557.1 GCA_903958285.1 uncultured Sphingomonadales bacterium | reverse complement strand
CGAAGCGGATCGTGCCGGCAATTGCCTGCCGCGCCCGCCGGGTAAGATCTTCTATGTCCTTGACCCCGATGAGTAATTTTCGTGCGCGGGCCACCACTTCACGCCCGATGGGGGTGAGTTGCACTGGCGTTTCATTGCGCTCGACAAGTTGGGCGCCAAGCTTTGCTTCAAGGGTGCGAAGCTGCTGGCTGAGCGTCGGTTGTGAGATGTGAACGGCGTCTGCGGCCCGCCGGAAGTTTCCGTGTTCCGAAAGGGCGACCAGATATTCGAATTGGCGAAGCATAGACATGATAGAAGCCATCTATCAAAACTCTAGGCAAATTGCAATTTGATCAATCAATCGACGGCACCGATATGCCACCTACGTTTTGCCGGAGATTTTAATGTTTGAATTTTTCACCTCCATGTTCCTCGGAACGCCAGTCTGGTTCTGGCTGGCCTTTATCGGGCTGGTCGTGGCTTTAACGGCGTTTGACCTTGGTCTCCTGCACAAGGAAGACCGGGAGATGGGGATTTCGGAATCCCTGAAGCTTTCGGCTTTTTACATCACCATCGCTCTTGCCTTTGGTGTCTGGGTCTGGATCGAAAAAGGTGCAGATCTGGGCATGAAATACTATACCGGCTTCTTCATTGAGAAGGCGTTGTCGATCGACAACATCTTCGTGATCAGCCTGATCTTCGCCTTCTTCGCGATCCCGGCCAAGTTCCAATATCGCGCGCTTTTGTGGGGCATCATTGGCGTGATCGTGCTGCGCGGTCTGATGATTGCAGCCGGTGCTGCGCTGGTGAGTGAGGCCTATTGGGTCCTCTACATCTTCGCCGCCTTCCTGGTCGCAACGGGCGTCAAAATGTTCTTTTCGAACGATCATGCGCCGGATCTTTCAAAGAACCCTGCGATCCGCTGGATTTCCACGCACATGCGAGTGACCAAGGAACTGCATGATCAGCGCTTCTTTGTGAAAGTGCCGGACGAGAAGACGGGCCTTATGGTGCGCGCGGCAACCCCGTTGTTCCTCGCGCTCGTGGTGATCAACCTCGCTGACCTTGTCTTTGCGATTGACTCGGTGCCCGCCATTTTCGCGATCACGACCGATACGTTCGTGGTCTACACATCCAACATCATGGCGATCCTCGGCCTGCGTGCGCTCTACTTCGCGCTCTCAGCGATGATCGACCGGTTCCACTATCTCAAATTTGCCCTTGCCGCCGTACTGGTGTTCATCGGCTCCAAGATCTTCGTGTCCGATTTTCTGCTGGATGGGGCGAAATTCCCGCCCGTTGCCAGCCTGGCCGTTACCTTCGGCCTGATCGGCGCGGGGATAGGATGGTCGCTCTGGAAAACCCGGACCACCTCCGCCCTCGACTGAAACCCTGATTAATTAATCAATCAAAAGAAGGAGAAGTCATTATGCGTAAATATCTCTATCTGCCGGTTCTCGCTGGTATGGCCATGGTTGCGGCACAGCCGGCTATGGCACGCGGCAAAGCGGTTTGCATGAAGCCAACGACGGCGCAATTGGATGCCCAGTTTAACAAGTTCAACAATGACTGGG
>CAJBSR010000556.1 GCA_903958285.1 uncultured Sphingomonadales bacterium | reverse complement strand
GTCCTTCATCGCTTTCAGTTTTTCCTCAACCGAGGGGCGGCCATAGCGCATGGCCCAATCGACCATGACCGTGTCGCCGAAGCGGGTCTGAACGGCGGCGGCCTGATCGCGCGTGACAACGGCCAGCGGGGAGCCTTCAGGCGTCCAGATTTGCGCATAGGCGTGCGCCGACTTTGACGGCCTTGTCGTGAGGACGAAGAGGCGCAGGATGGGCTGCCAAATGATCGGCGGAATTTCCACAACGCGGCGGTCTGATAGGAACTGCTTGAGATAGCGACGGACGGGACCAGCTTCCGGGGCGTCGGGCGTGCCGAGGTTCATCAACAGCACGCCAATCCGGCGCGGGGCGACGGGCGGGTGATCAGCAGGCAAGGTCATTTATGTGTTTCCGGGCAAGAGGGGCAGTGACCGATATCGCCGCCCGCTGCCTGCCCATAGGGCGTTGGCAATAGCAGGCGCAACTGCTGCGGTGCCAATTTCTCCAAGCCCGCCAGAGGGTTCACGGCTGGGAATGATCTCAATCTGGATATTGGGCACGTCGCTGATCCGCGGCAGGCGCAGGCCACCGAGGGTGCGCGGGGTCGGCAGGCCGCGTTCGACCCCCACCGCATTGCCAAGCGCTATGGCGAGGCCGAACAGCAGGCCACCCTGAATTTGCTGGAGCGCAATGTCGGGGTGGAGGATGCGGCCGACGTCGGCCACGGCGTAAAGACGGGGGACGACAATGTTGCCGTCCGACACATAGGCTTCGGCCAGCACGGCAATATGGCTGCCCTGCATCGAATGACAGGCGAGGCCCTGTTGCGTGCCTTCGGCACCGCCCTCCCACTTGCCCAGAACCGTGACTTTGGACAGGCAGGTGGCGAGCCTCGGGTTGCCGCCGAGCATGGCCATACGGAAGGAAAACCCTTCGACGCCGCTTTGTTTTGAAAGCTCGTCGATAAAAGCTTCGCGGAAGAACGTGGTATAAACATCGGCCCCGCCGCGCAGCTTTCCGGTGGGGACGCCAATGTCTGCCGGGTGGTGCAAAATGCTGACATTGGGCAGGGCATAGGGCGGGAACGCACCTGACAAAGCCGATGGATCGCGTGTGCCCGCATTGTCCATTTGCGCGTCTTCAGCGGATAGGCCGTCGGCGACACGGGCTTTGGTTTCGGCAAGCGCTGCGGGTGCTGCGATCCGTGTCCGCCAAGCCTCGATTTGTCCGGCAGGCCCCAAACGCGCGAACATCTGCGCCATGGCAGGCGGGCCAAAACGGTCCTGCATCATGTCCTCACTGCGGGACCAGACCAGCTGCACGGGCTTATCGAGTTCGATGGCGATCTGTGCGGCCTGCACAGCGGCATCATGTTCATGGTTGCGCCCGAACGACCCGCCAAGCAGCATCGGGTGGACGATGACATCGTCCTCTGAAAGATCACATGCCTTGGCGATGGCGCTGCGGGCGAGGCCGGGCTCTTGCGTCTGTATCCATACCTCCAGCTTGCCGTCGCGTGGAACGGCCGTTGCGGCCATGGTTTCGAGAGACGCATGGGGGCGGAAGCCTGCGGTGTAATCAGAGCGCAAGAGCTTGGCATTTTCGAACATCGCATCGACATCGCCGATGCTTACCATCTCTGTGCCGTCCGACGTGAAGGCAGACCGCAAAGCCTTTGCGACCTCGGCTTCTTCAGGAAAAGGCCCCTGTGTCTCAAATCGGGGTCGCGCCGCATCCAGCGCGGTCTGTGCGGCCCACCAGGTTTTCGCCACAACAGCGACCCAGCGATCTTTCTTGATGACACGAAGGACATCGCGGCTTTGTGTGGCGCGCGCTTCATCCATAGACTTGAACCGCGTGTCCCCCAACGGACCCGCCCGAACGGCGGCATAGACCATGCCGGGCAAGCGCACGTCTGCGGCGAAGTTGGCTGATCCATCCACCTTTGCAGGCGCATCGATCCGTGGCACGGACTGGCCGAGCAGGCGGTTCTCCCGTCCCGTGCGCAGGGGCAGCGTGTCAGGTATCTCAAAATCTGCCGCGTCTTCGGCAAGGTCGGCAAAGCGCAGCCGGTCATTGCCGAGGACAACGAAGCCGTTCTCCGTTTCGCAAGCCATCCAGTCTGCCCCCCAGCGCTTGGCGGCAGCCATGCACAATAGCGCCCGTGCGGCGGCACCCGCGTTGCGGGCCTGTGCTTCAAAGACCGAAGGGGCAAAGGCTTCGTCGGTCAATTGCGGCGGCGGCGGGGAAAAGGGCGTGGCTCGCGATAGCCCCGGCCAATCGGCGACGGCGGCTTCATTGCCATAAAGCGGGTTAATGGGGGCAGGCTCAACCCCCACGGTCCGCCAGTCGGCGCCAAGTTCATCGGCCACGATTTGCGCGAACAGCGTGTAGGTGCCTTGGCCTGTTTCCATCTCCGGAACGGCGACAGTCACCTGGCCTGTGTTTGCGACCTTCACATAGCCGTTCAGGACGACCTCGCCGGGCGACGCGACAAGATTTGGGGCATAGGTTCGCGGCCAAATGGACCAAGCGAGAAGCAAGCCTACGCCCGCACCTCCCCCGATTAAAAGCCCGCGCCGCGAAATATGCCGCGGCCGCTCCCCAAACGCACGGATCGTCATCGATCCGTTGATAGGGAAAGCTAAGCCGCCCTGCCAGCCATCAATTTGCGTGACATCGCATCAACATCCCGCATCGCTGAAAAGACAGACTTTTTCAGGTCGGGCGCACCGGTTTGGCCCAGCGCATAAAGCTGTGCGTAGTACCAATATTGCAAGCCAAAGCCTGCAATCGCTTTGATCGCCTTGATGCCTTCCAGCCAGCGCAGCCAGCGCGGCAACAGCTGAAGCTCGTTTTCAAAGCGCGCAATTTCGTCCGCACCAGCCAGCAGCTTGTTGCAGGCATCCGGATCACCGCACAGAGGGCGACCAATGCCAATCAAATCGGCGGCACCGTTGGACAGCGCATGCTCCATTGCGGCGCGGGAGCGGAAGCCACCCGTCACCATCAAGGGCATGGTCTTCAGTTCCGCCTTCATTGCCTTGGCAAAGTCCACAAAATAGGCTTCGCGTGCGGCGGTCGACGCGGCGACCTTGGGGCGATCGGCCGGTTCCATCCCGTCTAAGTCCATCATCGCGGGCTGTTCATAAGACCCACCGGAGATTTCGAGCAAATCGACGCCTTCAGCCTCCAGCCAGCGGGCCACCTGCAAACTGTCTTCAAAGGCAAAGCCGCCCTTTTGGAAATCGGCGGAGTTGAGCTTGACCGAAACCGGGAAGGCCGGCCCGACAGCAGCGCGGACGCGGCGGACCGCCTCCAGAAGGAAGCGGGCCCGGTTCTCAAGACTGCCGCCCCATTGGTCGGTGCGCTGGTTGGCGCGCGGGCTGAGAAACTGGGAGAGGAGATAGCCATGCGCGGCATGGATCTGCACGCCGGTAAAGCCAGCCTCCTTTGCAGCAGATGCCGCCGTCGCAAAGCGGCCGATCAGGTCTTCAATCTCATCTTGGGTCAGGGGAACAGGTTCCCCGAACTGCCCGCCAGGCAGGCCGAGCTTGACGGCAGAAGGCGCCTTGGGCGTCTTGTTGACGAGCACTTGCGTCTGGCGTCCGGCATGGCTGATCTGCATCCACAGATGGTTGCCACCTTCGGTCCCCGCCTTGGCCCAAGCGGCAAGTGCCGCTTTCATTGAGGCATCCGGTGCGTGATCGATCACGACGTTGCCGGGACGCTCCAGATGGTCGCGGTCAATGATGACGTTGCCCGTCAGGTGCATGCCAGCGCCGCCCAAAGACCAGCGCCGATAGAGCGTCTGCAAGGCGGGTGTCGGCACACCGTCGGGTGTCGCCAACCCTTCCGTCATCGCCCCTTTGGCGAGACGGTTGGGCAGGCTGGCCCCGCACGGCAGGCGGAGCGAATCTGCAATCGTCATGCGCGCGCCGCTTCCTGCCAAGCTGCCCGATATTTGGCGCGCAAGGAGACCTTGTCGATCTTCTCGGTGCCGAGGCGCGGAAGGTTATCGGCCTCGAACCAGATTTTCTCTGGGACCTTGAAGCCCGCGATGCGCTCTTTCAGGAACGCGATGAGCCCAGCCTCATCAATGCTTTGCCCCGGATGGAGATAGACGACAGCACCCGGCAATTCGCCCAGACGTTCATCGGGCAGGCCGAAGACGCAGGCTTCTGCGACGGCACTGTGCTCGTAAATGGCCGCTTCGAGTTCCTGGCAGGAGATGTTCTCGCCGCCGCGGATGATGATGTCCTTCTTGCGGTCAACGATGAAGAGATAGCCATCGGGATCAAGATAGCCGATGTCGCCGGTGCGGAAATAGCCGTCCTCGGTCATACAATCGGCGGTGGCGTCTGGCCGGTTCCAATAGCCGGAGAACAAGGCGACCGAACGGATCGACACTTCGCCGCGCTCGCCCTGCGGCACCGGCTTTCCGGCGTCGTCGAGGATCGCCATATCGACCAGTGGCTTGGACGGAAGGCCGGTTGAGTTGGGCTTTTCCAGATAGTTGGTCGAAAAATTGCCGGCGCCAATGCCGTTGGTTTCGGTCAAGCCATAGCCAAGGGCGGGCGGTGCCGTCGGGAATTCTTCTGCGATGCGCTTCACATGTTCCACCGGGCGGGGCGCGCCGCCACCGGACAGGCCCTGCAGCGTCGACAGGTCATATTTGTGCCGGTCAGGATGCGACATCAGCTCAAAGCTCATCAGCGGGACGCCGGTGAAGTTGGTGATCTTTTCCTTTTGGATCAGTTCCATCGCGGTCACGACATTCCACTTGGGCATCATCACGATCTTGCGGCCAATCGCAAAGCTGACCAGCATGACAGGCACTTCGCCGGTGACATGGAACAAGGGGACGCTCAGCAGGGTCGCGTGTTGGGGCCGGTCAGCGGAAATGGTCCCGTCTTCGGTCGCAAGTTGGAGAACAACCAGCGCCTGCGCGATATAGTTGAAGGTGCCCTGCACGACCGCGCGGTGGGTGCTGAATGCGCCCTTGGATTGGCCGGTTGAGCCCGAGGTGAAAAGGATCGTCGCCAGATCATCGCCCGTCATTTCAGGCAACGTCACGTCGGACAGGTCCGCGTCGCCCAGAACGGGTGCGAGCGCCTTTTCGAGCTCTGCCGAAATGTCGAGGCCAACGATGTGAGCACCGCCCGAATAGCCGACATCGGCAAGGCGTGCCGCGCGTTGTGCGTCAGCCAACACCAATGTCGCGCCAACAGCGTCGATGCCTTCGGCCAGTTCGGAACCCTGCCACCAACCATTGAGGAGTGTGGCGCAACCGCCGGCCATGAGGACGCCCATATAGAGCACGATCCAGCTCGGCGCGTTGCGCATGGCGATGCCGATGCGGTCGCCGCGCTGCACATTGTGGTTCTTGATCAGCGCCTTGGCGACGCGATCCGCCGCGGAATAGGTCTGGGCAAAGCTCAACCGTTCCTCACCATCAACGATGAAGGGCGTGTCACCATGCTGCATGCAGAAATAGGCAAAATAGTGCGGGAGCGCGGGTGGCGCCGTCGCAACCATTGGCAGATCAACGCCATAAGCCTTGTGGTGAGTCAGCGCCATGGGCGCGCCTTCGCCGGTCAGCATTTCAGTTGCCTTGGCCAGGCGGATGTCCAATTCAGACGGCACGCGAATCTCTCCTTTGTCTTATTCCTATCCGTCTTTATGTAGGCCCAAATCCTGAGGGGAAAAGCCTTGATCCTTGCGAGCCTTGTTGACGCTACGTCCGCCATACATTGGGAGAGCCTCGGGCTTGATCCGGTGGCGGTTGACCTCGGCTTTTTTAAGATCCGCTGGTACAGTTTGGCCTATATCACCGGCATTATTGTCGGCTGGTGGTATCTGGCAAAGCTGTGTGCGCAGCCCGGATCACCGATGGCGAAGCGGCATGTGGATGACTTCGTCTTTTACGCGACGCTCGGCATCATCCTTGGCGGCCGCATCGGCTATATCCTGTTCTACAAGCCCGAAATGCTGGCGCAGCCGATGAGCATGCTGAAGCTATGGGAAGGCGGCATGTCTTTCCATGGCG
The DNA here is from genome assembly GCA_903958285.1 of uncultured Sphingomonadales bacterium. Lineage (GTDB taxonomy): Bacteria > Pseudomonadota > Alphaproteobacteria > Sphingomonadales > Sphingomonadaceae > Aquisediminimonas. Next base: position 2,849 of record CAJBSR010000556.1, on the reverse strand, counting down.
GCCTCATCGGCGTCATCATCGCGATCCTGTGGTTTGCCCGCGTGAACAAGCTCAACTGGCTACGAATCCACGACTATGTCGTGGTCGTCTATCCCATCGGGCACTTCCTCGGCCGCATTGCGAACTTCATCAATGGGGAGCTGTGGGGCCGCGAAACAAGCGTGGCCTGGGGCATGGTCTTCCCCGGCGGCGGCGATGTCGTGCGGCATCCAAGCCAGCTTTATCAGGCGGGGCTTGAGGGTCTTTTGCTCATGGTCATCATGTCGGTCCTCTTCTGGAAGACAGACGCCCGATACAAGCCGGGTTATCTGGCCGGGCAGTTCCTGATTTGGATGGGCGCCTTCCGCTTCGTGTCGGAAACGGTCCGCGAACCAGATGTGGGCGTCTACGGCCTGTTCGGTATGACCATGGGTCAGACCTTGTGCGTGCCGCTCATCGTGCTGGGCCTTTATCTTGTTTTCACGGCCAATGGCCGTCGCCAGCGGGTGGAAAGCGTTGCCGGACAATCCAGCGTCGCCTGAACCAGTGCCTCCAGAACCGATGTTGCCAGAGCCTATGTTACCCGAGCGGCTTGCCCGCGCGATCACGCTGGGCGGGCCGATGCCTGTTGCCCGCTTCATGGCGGCGGCCAACGCGCATTATTACGGCACGCGCGATCCCTTGGGGGCGGCGGGTGACTTCATCACGGCGCCGGAAATCAGCCAGATGTTCGGGGAATTGGTCGGGCTGTGGCTCGCTGATCTTTGGGACCGTGCGGGGCGACCATTGGTGCATTATGTCGAACTTGGGCCGGGGCGCGGGACGCTCGCCGCTGATGCTTTGCGGTCCATGGCGAAGGCCGGGCTCGAGCCGCAGGTCCATTTTGTGGAAACAAGTGCGGCGCTTCGTTCAGCGCAGGAAAGGGCTGTTCCTGCTGCCATCTGGCATGAGGATGTGACGACGCTGCCCGACGATGCGCCGCTGCTGATCGTCGCCAATGAATTCTTCGATGCGCTGCCCGTCTACCAACTCGTCCGACGCGGTGCGGCTTGGCATGAACGGCTCGTCGCCTGTCAGGACACGATGTTCCTGCCCATTGCGGGAAAATCCGTGCCGGATGAGGTTGTGCCGGACGCGCTGCGTGATGCAGCGCCGGGGAGCATCATCGAAAGTTCGCCTGCGTCAGTGGCGGTCGTCCGTGCGCTTGCCAAGCGCTTGGCAGCCCAAGGCGGCGCGGCACTGATCGTCGATTATGGCTATGAAGGCCCGGCGTTGGGGGACACGTTGCAGGCGGTGAAGGGGCATGGTTTTGCCAATCCCTTTGATGCGCCGGGCGAGCAGGACCTGACCGCGCATGTCGACTTTGCGACCTTGGGCGGAATGGCGGAGATGTCGGGGGCGAAGGTCTTCGGGCCCGTTGCACAAGGCGATTTTCTGGGGCTGCTGGGCATTGCAGAGCGGGCGAGATCGCTGGCCCGCGTGCATCCTGATCGGGGCGAGGAACTCGCCGAAGCCCATCGCCGCCTCACGCACCCGACCGAAATGGGGTCCCTGTTTCAGGCGATGGCGCTGGTCGGCAAGGATTGGCCTGATCCGGCGGCGATGGGGTAGTGTCCGGAAATCCATTTGTGTCGAGCGAAGTCGAGACACGTTTGCGTTAAGGTCCCTCGACTTCGCTCGGGACGAACGGGTAGGGAATAGCCATGGGAATCGACGTCTTCACGGCAACCGCATTGACACCCCTGTCGCACGGGTTTCTTGGCCGTCGAGGCGGCGTCTCCACTGGCATTCATGCGGGCCTGAACGTCGGCGTCGGTTCCGAAGATGATCGGGATGCTGTGCTTGAAAACCGGCGCCGCGCTTCTGCTGCCGTGTTGTCGGGGGCAGAACTGGTGACAGTGCATCAGGTGCATTCGCCTGATGTTGTGACGGTCACAGGTCCCATCCCACTTGAGGACCGGCCTCACGCTGACGCGATGGTGACCGACCGGCCGGGGCTGTTGCTTGGCATCCTGACGGCTGATTGTGCGCCGGTGCTGCTCGCCGATGCCCAAGCGGGAATTGTCGGCGCCGCCCATGCCGGGTGGAAGGGCGCCATTGGCGGGGTAACCGATAAGACCATTGATGCGATGGTCGCGCTGGGTGCGGCGCGAGACCGGATTACCGCGGCCATCGGTCCGTGTATTGCTCGGGCGTCGTACGAGGTTGATGCGGGGTTCGCGCGCCGCTTTCAGGAGCACGACCCGGAGAATGAGCGCTTCTTTTCCGCAGGCCGTCCGGACCATTTTCAGTTTGATCTGGAAGGCTATGTCGCCAGCCGACTGGCCGCCGCGGGCATTGGGCGGGTGGAGATGATCGGGCTGGATACCTATCCCGATGACGGGCGCTTTTACAGCTTTCGCCGGGCCACGCATCGCGGGGAGCCAGGCTATGGACGGCAGATCTCGCTGATCGGCCTGCCTGCCTGATTGCTTGCGCCGCGCGGCATCGCGCCCTAGCGTTCCGCCATAAGCGGGGGATGAGTTTTGGAAAACGCACAGAAATGGAGCCTGCTGACAGGCTTGGGCGCCTTTGCGCTGATGCTGATGGCGCCCGCCCCCGCCGGAATGACCGAGCTGGCTTGGCATACGGCCGCGCTCGTCGTGCTGATGGCCGTGTTCTGGATGACAGAGGCGCTCCCGCTGACAGTGACGGCGCTGCTGCCTTTCGTTGTGTTGCCCTTTATCGGTGTGATGCCGGCGGATAAGGTTGCCGCCGCCTATTACTCGCCCATCCTGTTTCTCGTGCTCGGCGGTGCGTTCATTGTGCTCGCGATTGAGCGGACGGGCCTTCACCGGCGCTTTGCGCTCGCCATTTTGGCACGCGGGGGC
>CAJBSR010000555.1 GCA_903958285.1 uncultured Sphingomonadales bacterium | reverse complement strand
GGCTCCGGCAAGAGCACGCTGTTGACCATCCTCGGCACCCTGATGCGCGCCAGCGGGGGGGCTTACGACATGCTGGGGGTCGACCTGATGCACGCCAGCGAAGCGCAGCGCACGGAGTTCAGGAGCAAGAATCTAGGCTTCGTCTTCCAGTTTCATCATTTGCTGCCTGATCTTTCAGCGCTCGAGAATGTGATGATGCCGGCGGCCTGTGCCGCAGGCCGGGAAACTGCATCCATGCGCCAAAGGGCCAGCGAGTTGCTCGATGCGGTCGGCCTTTCAGACCGTCGGGATTTCCGTCCAGCGGCCATGTCCGGCGGCCAGCGCCAACGCGTTGCGGTCGCCCGTGCGCTCATCAACAATCCCGTGCTGGTCCTGGCCGATGAGCCAACCGGCAACCTCGATCGGGAGTCCGCCGATCACGTGATGGACCTTGTGCGCACGATCAACGAGACCATGGGCAGCAGCTTCCTGATATCGACCCATGACGAGCATATTGCGTCACGATGTCAGCGCCGGATAGAATTGCTGGATGGCCGGATCGTGCGGTCCTGACAGCTGCGAAATCGTGAAAATGGTGCCCGGGGACGGATTCGAACCGCCGACACGCGGATTTTCAATCCGCTGCTCTACCAACTGAGCTACCCGGGCATTCGCAGGGGCGTCCCTGCGACGATGAAGCGCGCCTATAAGCAGGCTTAGGTGTCGCTGTCCAGCCCCGAATCCGCTTCATCATCGTCAATGCGTGCAGGCACGCGATAGCCTTCGCCCAGCCAGTTGAGCAGATCTCGGTCCTTGCATCCGCGGGAACAGAAGGGGAGGTGGTCAACCGCGGCAGGCTTGCGGCACAGCGGGCACAGAGCGGGCTTGTTATCGTGTTTGGGAGACATGGCCGCTCCATAGCGCAACTTTGGGGTCCGCGACCAGCGTGACGGCGCCCCCAAGCCGCGAGGCAAGCTGATCAGGGGCCTGCGCGGCCTCCAGCGCCTTTATGACAGCCGGCGCGGCGGTGATGGTGACGGCACCGATCAGGCCCGACCGTTCCGCCCGTCGCATCAGCGCGAAAGCGGCCCGGCGGGTTGGATCATCGCGGACGAGTTCAATGAGCGAGCGGCGCGGGCGCGGGCGGATGATTTGCATCAGGCCAAAGCCGTTGACGGCGGTGGCCTCTGCCCCTTCGCCAACGCCCGCCATGACGGCGTCCGCCACTTTCTTGCGCGCGTCCTTGTTTGAGACGGTCGGAAAATCGATCACCGTGCTGCCGCCGATGCCAAACAGACGGATCGCGCGCCCCGCCGCCTCGGCTGCCGCCAGCGCCAGCGCATCGGCATCCAGCCAGCCATCGACATCGATCAGCGTCATCGCCTGTGTCGGGATGATCGACAGCGACCCGCCGGGGAAATCGACTTGGCCCGTTTCCGCCTGTTCGAGGATTTCGCTCCAGCCCGCCTCTTCCAGCAGGTCAGGACCGTGGGGGTCAACGGTGCGGATGGGATGGTCTGTGGCCTCAATACGGTCTCTC
>CAJBSR010000554.1 GCA_903958285.1 uncultured Sphingomonadales bacterium | reverse complement strand
TTTCAGGTGGAAAGCCGCGCGCAGATGAACATGCTGCCCCGCATGCGGCCGCGCAATTTCTATGATCTCGCCATTCAGGTCGCCATCGTCCGCCCCGGCCCCATTCAGGGCGATATGGTCCACCCCTATCTCCGGCGGCGGCAGGGGCGGGAGAAGGTCGACTTCCCCTCACCCGCCCCGCCGCACGATCCGCATGAGCTGCACGATGTGCTGGGCAAGACGCTGGGCGTGCCGCTGTTTCAGGAACAGGCGATGAAGCTCGCCATTGTCGCGGCGGAATTCACCCCGTCTGAGGCGAACCAGCTGCGCCGCGCGATGGCGACCTTCCGAAACCTCGGCATGATCGACGCCTTTCGCGACAAGCTGGTCGGCGGCATGGTGCGGCGTGGGTATGAGCAGGACTTTGCCGAACGCTGCTTCAAACAGATTGAGGGTTTCGGCTCCTATGGCTTCCCGGAAAGCCACGCCATTGCCTTTGCCCGGCTCGTCTGGGTCTCTTCCTGGATCAAGCATCATTACCCTGCGGTGTTCGCAGCGGCTCTCCTCAATTCGCAGCCCATGGGGTTCTACGCGCCCGCGCAGATCGTCCGCGATGCGCGCGAACACGATGTGGAGGTGCTGCCCATCGATGTGAATGAGAGCACGTGGAACAACGCCGTGGTCCGCACAGAGAAGGCCGCGCTTTCGGTGCGGCTGGGTATGCGGCAGATGTCGGGCTTTCGCGAAGACTGGGCCGATGCGATTGCCGCCCGCCGCCCCTTTGCCTCGGTGGAAGAACTGGCGCGCAAGGCGGTCTTGCCCTCGCGCGCGCTCAAACTGCTCGCCGATGCCGATGCCTTCCGCTCGATCGCGCTCGATAGGCGCGAGGCCCTGTGGGACGTGCGCCGCACGCCGACCGATGAGCTACCCCTGTTCGCCGCCGCCCGCGCGCGGGAGTTGGGGGCGGAGGAAGACATGGCACTGCCGACCATGCATCTGGGCGAGCATGTCGTCGCGGATTACCAGACGATCCGCCTCTCGCTCAAAACGCATCCGATGGCGCTGCTGCGGCCTGTCTTCCGCGCAGAGCGTGTTCTCTCCTGTGCAGAGCTGATGCTCGCCAAGGCCGGCGCGCGGGTGGCGGTCGCAGGCTTTGTCCTCGTCCGGCAGCGGCCCGGCAATGGCAAGGCAATCTTCGTCACGCTGGAGGATGAAAGCGGCGTCGCCAACATCATCATGTGGGCCCGCACCTTTGAGACGCAGCGCCGCGCCGTCATGGCCTCCCGCCTGATGCAGGTGGCGGGCGAGGTGCAGCGCAGCCCCGAAGGCATCGTCCACCTGATGGCCCACCGCATCACCGAACGGAACGCAGAGATTGAGCGCCTATCCGACCAGCGGCGCCTAGACCCGCAACTCAGCCGCGCCGACGAATTCGCCCACCCACAACATCCACGGGTGCGGCACCCACGGGATGTGCGGATTTTTCCGAAATCACGGGATTTTCATTGAGGGGGGCAGGATATTGCGGACACCCAATTTACTGCTAACGTCTGCTTGCACCACGCCTCTTTTCAGGGACTTTCAGTGAACGACCCCCGCCTTTGGTTTGGCCCCAAACGATTTGGGATAGGGTACCTACCCAGAACTTGGGAAGGGTGGCTTATTGTCGGCACCCTCATACTGATCGCCATAGCTTTGAAGGCATGGCTTGCCTGACTTGTTTCGCAGCCTGGCATTTGGGACGATCTTCAACGGCCGGCAACGGTGGCATCTCACTTCCCCACCCGCGTCGCCCCGCGCTCGCTGGAGATCACTGCTCCCGGAGAGCCAGCCATTCGTGCATGTCGCAAACGGGACGGTGCGAGAAAAGCCTAGCCCCGTGTCAAGCACGGGGCGACGGAGAGCCTATAATGCGGGCTTTCTCCACATATCCGAATTCGCCCTCTCCCGACCACGAGCGCCCATCAGGATAGCGAAGTTCGATGCCGTCCAACTCCCTTTCGTCGGCAAGGCGCATGTTGACACCGAGCATCGTGTTTCCAAACATCGCTATTGTCGCGTCGGTCAGCTCAAAGTGAGTGGTTGAACCACAAGCTGGACAAAAGCATATCGCGACGCTTGGCACTGGCTTGTCATTGCGGCAATATCTAGCTGTCTCTCCACCGACGGTGACTTCGCTTGGCTGGAAATAGCCCCAAGTGGCGCCAGCCTTGCGGCATAGCGTGCAATTGCATTCGTGAACAAACTCGGGCCGTCTCTCAATTCGTACGGACACTTTTCCGCAATGGCAGGAGAGCTCTAGCATATCGGCTCCCCTTCCCTTTCGCGACCTGAAGTCTCCTGCCCAGCACCCTCCCGCCGCGCCCACCAATACACCGGCAACCCGGCGATCATCAGCAGGAAGCTATACCCGCTCGCCTCAAACCCCGCGCCCCAGAGGGACCAGATGCCGAAGAGCAGCCCTGCGACAGCGGCGGGCACGGCGATCCGTCGTTTGAGCGCCACGACCGCGCAGGCGAGGTAGAGCCAGAGCGTCACAGCGGTCGTCAGCAGCGCCATGAAGGTGAAGAGGCCGCCCATCGTCCGGCTGCTATTGGCCAGCACCAGCACACTGGCGAGGATGCTCGCGATGATCAGCGCGCGCACCGGCACGCCGTTCTTCGCCGTGCCGCCAAACCAGCGGGGCATCAGGCGGCGTTGGGCCATTTCATAGGGGACTTCGCCCTGCACCAGCACCCAGCCATTGACCGCGCCGACCGCGCTGATCGCGGCGAAGAGTGCCACGAAAGCGGCTGGGCCGGGGGACCAGAAGGTCGCCACAAACAGTTCAAACGGCGCGTTGGATTTGGCCACCTCATCGGCGGGCAGCATCAGCGCGATGCCCGAACAGACGATGAAGTAGAACACCCCGCACAAAAGCGCGCCAAGGAAGGTCGCGCGCGGCACATTGCGCGCCGGGTTCTCAATCTTGCCCGAGGCGGCACAAGCGGCTTCGAACCCGACCATGGCCCACAGCGTAATCGCCGCGGCCTGATTGATGCCGGAGAGCGACAGGGTTTCCGGCGCGAATGGTTTGATCGCCGCCCCGCCTTCGCGGCCCAAAACGACGAAGATGAGGACCGCAACCACGATCAGCGGCGTCAGTTTGAGCACCGTTGTCAGCACCTGAAACCCGCCGGCCGAGCGCGTGCCCATCAGGTTGACGAGCGTGACGGCCCAGATGACGCCCGCCGCTGACAGCGCGGGATGTTCGCCCAACACAGGCAGGAAGCTCGCCGCATAAGAGACAGCACCAATAGAGATCGTGGCCGTCCCCGCCCAGACCGAGACCCAGAAGCTAAAGCCGATCAGGAAGCCCGCGACAGGGCCGAAGCTGCGCTCGACAAGCTCAGCCGGGCCAATCGGGCCATCTGCCGCTGCTGTCAGCCGCGCGAGCACATGGGCGAGACAAAGCGCCCCTGCGATGGTGATGATCCAGCCAAAAACAGCGTTCCAGCCGAAGGGCGCGAGGCTGGCGGGCAGCAGGAACACGCCCGAGCCGATCATATTGCCGATGACGAGCGCGACCGTCATCCACAGGCCGAGCTTGCGGACCTGTGCGCGCACGGGGGATGCCGTGGCGGTGGATGCGGAAGAAGTCATCGCGGCAGGTCTGCCCGATGACGCCCCCTCCCGCAAGCAGGAGGGGGCAGATCATTCATCAGAACTTGCGGGCGAGCTTTACGCCGATGACCCGCGGGCGGATGACCGTGTCATAGAACACGCCGCCAGAGGCCGTGGCACCGCCTGCGTCACCGCAGATGGATTCATTGCACTGGAGGCCCGTATTGACGACCCCGGCGGAGTTCAGCAGGTTCGTCGCGAAGACTTCCGCTGTCCACAGGTCATTCTTGGCGCCGAAGCTGACGTCCACCGTGGTGTACGCCTTCAGATCGCCCTTGATCGCGTTTTCAACGAGACGAAGGTCGCTCTTGCGGCCACTGGTGTGGTTGGCTGCCGCCTGCACATGGCCGTCCCAGCCCATCAGCGGGAACTCATAGCGCGAAATGACATTGCCCTTCAGTTTCGGTGTGACAGGCAAGCGCGACCCTGAAGGTGCGAGGAGCGCGTTGGTCTGCCCCTGCGGCCCGGGGACCGTGCAATCAAACGCCGCATTGGCGATCTTGCAGAAGTCACGACGGGTTTGCGCATCATTATAGCTGGCACCCAGCGTCAACGAGAACCCAGCGTGGCGATAACCAAAGTCCATTTCGACACCGCGGATACGTGCGATGCCCGCATTGCGGACTTCGGAAAGACCGTTGGCACCAAGGAAGGACAGCTGGATGTCGTTCCAATCAAGCTGATAGACCGCACCGTTAAAGCGCATCCGGCCAAAGCTGGTTTTCCAGCCCAGTTCATAATTGTCGATCTCATCGCCATTATAGGGCGGGAGAGTCCCGCGGCGGTTCACGCCGCCCGGGCGGAAACCGCGCGACCATGTCGCATAGACAAGCGCGTCTTCATTGAACTTATAGGTCGCATTCAACTTATGAATGAAGCCAGTGTCCGACGTTGTCTTGTCAACATTGGTGCAGGGGCTGCCCGGAACGAGGATCGGCACTGGCGTTCCCGCCGGGTTGGCGCGGCGCGTCGTGCCGTCGGTGTTGAGGCACGCCGCTTCGCCGGTCTTGCTCGAATATCCACCCGAGAAACCGAAGAAGCCCTGCAGCGAGTTCTTATAGCGATAGACGCGTGCGCCACCGGTGAGCGTCAACTTGTCAGTCACATCAAACGAGACTTCACCGAACGCGGCCTGATCGCGGTCAACGCGCTGCTGCTGGGTCAGCCAGATGTTGCTGGCCGTGCCTGTGACGGTGATGGAATCCGCGATGTTATCGATGATGTAATTCTGTTCGATATTGTGCGACTGGCGCTGCCAGAACAGACCCGCAATCACGCGCAGGCGCTTATCCGATGGCGAAGAAACGCGGAATTCCTGGAAGTACTTTTTGTACTTATCCTTACCGACAATATACTGGTTCGGGCTAACGTAAGCGCCGTTATTGTCATAGAAGAACGCGCCATAGCCCGAGATTGCGTCGTAGAAATAGGCATAGTCCGAATAGTCGGATTCAACCTTGTCACGACGGCTGAGGAAGCCGTTGGCATAGGTCAGGTCCCAATTGCCGAGCTTGCCCTGAATGGTCAGGCCCGCATTCCACCACTTATCAGTCGACCCTTCGGGATTGTACTGGACCGTTTCATATTTGCGGCCACGCTCCTGCGCATAGCTGCCGTTGGTCTTCTGGATCTGGCCCATCAGCGACGGCGTGATCGTCCAGCTGTCATCAAGGTCGATCCCAAGGGCGACGCGGCCGCCATAGGTTTCAGCGTCGTTATAGTTCTTTTCGACAAGCGCCGCATTGTTGGCCACGATGCCCGATGTGGCGAACGTGCGGGTACCGGCGACATTGTCGATATAGCCGCCATCACGGCGATACCAGCCGACAGCACGGACCGCGATGTTCTCGCTGATCGGTGCGTTGATGAAGCCTTCCACCGTGCCGCCGACATCGCCATGCGACACGCTGTTCAGTTCCGTGCTGAGTTCGCCATAAAAGCCCTTGGTGTCGGGCTTGTTGGTGACGAGCTTGATCGTGCCAGCCATCGAGCTTGCGCCATAGAGCGTGCCCTGCGGACCTGCGAGTGCTTCAACGCGGGCGAGATCGTAAACATGGATGTCGAGCGCGCCCTGAATGGTCGTGATCGGCTGTTCATCCAGATACATGCCAACGGTTGGCTGTGACGTGGAGTGGTTCGCGTTTTCGCCCGAGGCGACCGCGCGGAAATAAACCTGGCTGAAGCCTGGCCCTGCCGACTGGATCGTGACCGACGGCAGGAACTTCACATAATCCGCAAATTCCTGAACCTGAAGCTGGTCGAGCTTTTCCGTTCCAATCGCCTGAATGGACAGCGGCACGCTCTGCAGTGAGGCATCGCGCTTCAGCGCCGTGACGATTATGTCATCGTTCGAATCTTCGGCGGCTTCCTGCGCGATGGCCATGGCGGGCATCAACATGCTGCTGCCCAGCAGCGCGACCAAAGCGGCGCGGCGCGTGCGTTGAACGGTCATTAAGGCACTCCCTGAAAATCTTATATCCGGGTGAGAATGTGCTTTTGGGGAGTCGCGGTCAATGTTTTGGCGGCGAATTGGTCACTATCGGCACAGTGTATTGCATAAATGCAACACCTATAAAAATGACGCAGGGACCGCAGGATAGTGGCTGAGAACGGGGCCAAGCGCCGCCTTCAACGGGTCCAGATATGGCTCAAACATCAGCCACTGCTCCGTGCCTTCCTTGAAGATCGGACGGCGTACCTGTTCCGAACTCGCGGTACGCACCGCACGGTCGTTCTCCCAGAAACGCAGGCAACTCTCTTCAAAGGGCAGGCCAAGCGCATCAAGCAACCGGCGGATTTCGCGTTCGCTGTCATCGACCATATCTTCATGGAACATGCGCACGACGCGGCCTGGCAGGACGCGATCAATATGCGCCATATAGTCCACATAATCGGCATAATAATGCCCGATATCGCTCTGGCTGTAGGTAAAGCCCTGCCCCCGCGCGAAATGCTGTTTGAAGTTAGAAAAGCAGCACGCCATCGGGTGCCTGCGCGCGTCGATGATCTTCGCATTGGGCAGGATCAGGTGGATCAGCCCGACATGCAGCCAGTTGTTCGGCAGCTTGTCGATGAAGAAGGGCTTGCCGCTCTTGCGCTGGATACGGGTGCGTTCAAGGAACGTCTCCCCCATCCGCTTCAGATCATCCGGCGACGCATTGGCGAGCTTTTCCGGCCAATGGTCGATGCTGCCCAATTGCCCGGCGATATGCGGGATGTCGGGAAGCTCCATCGTGCCTTCCACAAGCGAATGGCTAGATAAAATCTGTTCCAGCAGCGTCGATCCGGCCCTTGGCAGGCCGATGATGAAGACAGGGTCCGCCGCGTCACAGCCCTGCCCTGCGCGCTGCGCAAAGAACTCGGGCGTGAACAGCGCCTTCGCGGCCTCAACATGACGCGTGACATTGCGTTCATGGCTTTCCAGTTCCGCCGCGCGTAGCCGATTGCCCTCATCATAATGGTGGAAGGACGCGGCGGCCTCCTTACGGTCCTCCAAGGCCTTGCCGAGCGCGAAATGGAGGTGGAAGCGGTCTTCTGAAGAAATGTCGGTGCGCGTCAGTCCGGCCTCCATCAACGCGATGTCGGCATCTTCAAAGCGGACGGTTTTCAGATTGGCGAGGCTCCACCAGACTTCGCCCAGTCCCGGCGAAATATCGAGCGCGCGGCGATAGGCGGCAACGCTTTCCGCCTGTTGGCCGACGGTCTTCAACAAGTGGCCGTAAGACATCCAGATCTTGGGCTGGCCGGGGAAGCGTTCCAGCACGGAACCATAGAGTTCGATGGCTTCTTCATAGTCACCAAGTCGACCCTTGGCCGCGGCCTTCAGGCTATCATGCGTCACGTCATCGGGGTCGAGCGTGGACAATGCCTCTAGCTCAGAAATCGCTTCATCCGCGCGGTTCTGGCGATAGAGGACAATGGCCAAATTGGACCGCGCCGGAATGAAGTTGGGCGCCAGCTCCACCGCGCGGCGGAGCAGCGCTTCGGCATCTTTCAGGCGGCCGATGCGGCCTGCCAGTTCCGCCATCATGCGGATGGCGGCCACGTCAAACGGATCTGCCTTCAAATGCTGGCGCAGCAGCGGCTCTGCGTCGTGCAGCCGGTTCTCGTTGAGCGCGACAGCGGCCTCCAGCAGCACGGGATTGCGCAACTGGCGGGAGAAATCGGGCTGGGGAACGGGTGTGGCCATGGGTTACATCCGTTCCGCTTGGACGACGGCGTCTGCCGCACGCAGCGCCGCCAAAATGCGGGTCAGATGCTGCAGATCGCGCACTTCCAGATCCACAACGAATGTGTGGAAGCTCGCATCCCGGTTTTCCATGCGCAGGTTGAGGATGTTAGCCTCATTCTGCCCAAAGATGCCCGCGACAACGGCGAGCGACCCAGGCTGGTTACGCACAATGATGTTGAGGCGCGCCGTGCCGCCGTCCGATCCATCCCCCCAGGCCAGATCGAGCCAATCGGCATCCACGCCATCGGCAAGCTTCGGGCAATCAATCGTGTGCACCTCAATCGCTTCATCCGGACGGCGCAGGCCGACAATCCGGTCTCCGGGGACGGGGCGGCAACATTCTGCCAGATCAAAGGCGACACCGGGGCGAAGCCCGCGAATGGAGATGGCCTGACGCTGACCCGGCAGCTTGCCATTGGCCTTTGCCGAAGAGCCGGGCATCAGCGCATCCATCAGCTGGGCATCCGTCACGCTCTGACGGGCAATCGCCGTCATCAGTCCGTCCTCATCCTTGACCTTCAACCGCTTGATAGCCTCTGCCATTGCGGTCTTGCCAAGCTTGCCCGGAAGCCGCGCCGCAATCTCATCATAGATGCTCTGGCCCAGCGCGATCAGTTCATCTTCTTCCTTGTTGCGCACGAAGCGGCGGATGGCCGCACGTGCCTTACCGGTCACGGCAAAGCCGAGCCAGACGGGCTGCGGCTCCTGCGCCTTGGATTTCAGAATTTCGACCTGATCGCCATTTTCGATGGCCGTCCGCAGCGGCACGACGCGGCCGTTGATCTTGGCGCCAACGGATGTGTCGCCCAAGGTCGTGTGGATGGCATAAGCGAAGTCCACCGGCGTCGCGCCCTTGGGCAGCTGAATGAGTTCACCCTTGGGTGTGAACGCGAAGATGCGGTCCTGATACATCGCCATACGCGTGTGTTCGAGCAGCTCTTCCGGGCTTTCGGCATGGTCAAGGATTTCGACAAGGTCCTGGATCCACGCGGTCTGGGATACAGGCTGTGCGACGCCAGCCTTATAGGCCCAATGTGCAGCATAGCCATATTCGGCCTGCGCGTGCATTTCCCGGCTGCGGATCTGGATTTCGATACGCACCTTTTCATTGTGGATGACCGACGTGTGGAGTGAGCGATATCCGTTGCGCTTTGGGGTGGAGATGTAATCCTTGAAGCGCCCCGGCACCATCGGCCAGCGACGGTGGATCAGGCCCAGCGCATTGTAGCAGGCCTCGGTATCGGGGACGATGGCGCGGAAGGCCATCACGTCCGACAATTGTTCAAAGCTGATGTGGCGTTCGGCCATCTTGCGCCAGATGGAATAGGGATGCTTTTCGCGGCCGCTGACCTCCGCCTCAATCCCTGCGCGCGACAGCAACAACTTCATGCCGGAACTGATCCGCGCAATCCGGTCTCCGCCGCCTTCCTGCAACTGTTCCAGCCGCTTGGTGATCGACGCATAAGCCTCGGGCTCAAGTTCCCGGAAGGAGAGCGTCTGCATCTCCTTCATGAATTCGTACATCCCAATCCGCTCGGCGAGCGGCGCGTAGATGTCCATC
>CAJBSR010000553.1 GCA_903958285.1 uncultured Sphingomonadales bacterium | reverse complement strand
GACCAACGAGTTAATTCAGAACAGACTGAAGAAAGAGAAATTTTATACATTCTGCCACTGGCTAGGCCTTGCAAGAAAGGCTCGTGAATCTTTCTTTCCCGTGGAATGGCTTGGTGATCCTATGTGGGACATTATGATCGCGCTTGTTCTTGCAAAGCTAGAAGGTCGGACAACACCGGTGTCGAACATCGGGCTTGAGGCCAATGTGCCGGTCAGCACGGCCCTCCGCAAACTCAAGGAGATTGAGGCGCGCGGGTTGATCGATCGATGGCCCGATCCCAACGACAAGCGGCGTGAATATGTCGAAATATCGGAATATGGATCAAAGCAATTTACAGACTATGTTGATTTTGTCTGGGACCAATGCGCAGAATTTGGGTTCATTTGAGCTTAGATCGAGTTATGCGTCACAAAGCCATCGCGTGATCGGCAGGGATCGAGACACTTCCCCACCACCTGCGCAGTGATGGACAGGGAGGTTTGCTCTATCCCGACGAAACGGCGATTAGCGAGCTGACAGGCAACTTGGCGCCTCCGCTTAATCCCAGAACCACCTGGCCACCTGACATCTCCACAGAGCTGACCATTCCCGTCGAACTGACCTGAACAGGCACGGTCGCTCCGTTCGCATCGGTTGCGACAACTGTCAGCGAATAGGGACCGCCCGCCGCGCGGACTCCACCCGATCCTTGGCCGTCCCAGACGACGCGGCCAGACGCGGAGCTTGGATTGAGCGCCATTTCCTTTACGACACGGCCATTAGCATCCATGATGGTCGCGGTAATCGCCGCCGCTGGGCGACCGACCGAATAAGACCAGCTTGCTGAGCCGCCGCTAGAATCTAGGCTTGATATCGCGCCATCAAAGGTGGCCTGCTTGCCAATATAATTGGCTGCCCCGGCCATGTCCTGTCCGTTCATACGGGTAAGGATTTGGTTCAGGACCGAGGTCTGCTGAACCGATTGCTCAACCTGCGAATATTGCGCAAGCTGCTGGGTGTATTCAGATGATTTCATCGGATCGAGCGGATCCTGATTCTTCATCTGGGTCGTCATCAGCCGCAAGAACATGTTAAAGTCCTTGCTTGTCGAATTCGTGGCCTGCGTGGCGTTCGTCGTTGCCACATTGCCTGCACCGGTGACTGGTCCTACTTGAGCCATAGCATCCTCCTAAGCTCTTAAATCAAATTGGCCGCGTGCTCTCCACGGGCGGGTTCCAAAAACAGCATCTTCTTCGGTTCGAGGGTCTTCCTGAGCCCTGTTCGGCGGGGAAGGCCGGCGTTCATCTTGGAAGGACTGCCGCTGGCCAGAACCGTTTCCGGAACCGGATTGAAGCTCAAAACGCAGACTGCCCTCGTCCATTCTGACCCCAGCATCAGACAGACTTCGAACCAATGTCGGCATTTCCTGCCGCAGCAGATCATTCGAAGCCGATGTAGAGGCCGTAATAACAGCGCGAAGCGCACCGTCCTTCTCGAAAGAGAGGCGCACGTCGAGTTGGCCGAGGTCCTTCGGGTCTAGCCGGACGCGCATATGCTCTCGTCCATCTTCGATGGACTTACGCATTTCTAAAGCGAGCCCTTTCCCCAACCCTCTGGATGTCTGCAGCGTTACAACCGGGGGCTGGACAGTAGGCGCAGCGGGCGAAGGCGCCGCAGTCTGATCCGTCTTAGCAATGTCAATGTCCTGTCGGTTCACGCTTGGTTGCACCGCGCTGGCCTGATTGTCTGAGATTGAGGCCGCGAAACCTGCAGCATCGATCGGCTGATGCTGCCCCGGCGCGGACACAATATCTTGGCGAGGCGCCGGCGCCCCGTCTGTGATGGCCGCCATATCCGAGGCGGCGACGTTATCATCAGATACCACAGGCGGGTTGTCTGCCGCCACATGCGACGTGCTCTGAACGTTGGAAGGGGACGCAAGAAAATGAGCTGGGTCGCCCGGCGGCACCTGCACCTTGCTGTCCTCCTCGCGGGACAATCCGCTCTCGGCCTCTGCTGGGACATCCGGCACACCCGCATTAACAGCGGGCATATTCTGACGGTTCACGCCTAGTTGCAAAGCGCTGGCATGATTGTCTGAGATCGAAGCTGCGAAG
>CAJBSR010000552.1 GCA_903958285.1 uncultured Sphingomonadales bacterium | reverse complement strand
TCCTTTGCAGCGGCGCTTGATCTTCTCGCTTGGGATGCAACCATGCGGCGACAGCTTGGTTCTGCCAATGCGGAAAAGGCGCGCGCGGACTTCGACGAAATGGCGATGATCTCGCGTTATGCGACGCTCTATGGCCTGCCGGATCCAGCCACCGGCGTTGCCGCATAACATCGATTCATTTTGACCCTATTTTCGTACGGACGCGCGAACAAAATCCGCGCATTTTGAATTCAACTGCGTATAGGGGTCGCACAAAAGGGATGCTGACAGGGGCGCTATGTTTAAGGGATTGAAGCCGATCGTTTATCACGGACGCGAAGTCTGGCCGCTGGTTGAAGGCGGCAAGGGCGTTTCTGCGACCAACCATGCCAGTTCTGGCGCTTGGGCGGCGGCCGGTGGCATTGGCACTGTCTCTGCGGTCAACGCAGATAGCTATGATCCGACCGGCAAGATCGCGCCCCAAGTCTACGACGGCAAGACGCGCCGGGAACGGCATGAAGAGCTGATCCAGTTCGGCATTGAAGGCGCCGTTGCGCAGGTGAAGCTGGCCCATGAAATCTCTTCGGGCAAGGGCGCCATCAACATCAACGTCCTTTGGGAAATGGGTGGCGCGCAGCCGATTTTGCGCGGCGTTCTGGAACAGACCAAGGGCCTCATTCACGGTGTCACCTGTGGCGCGGGCATGCCGTATAAGCTGTCTGAAATCGCGGCGGAATTTGGTGTCTCTTATCTCCCTATCGTCAGCTCCGGCCGCGCTTTCCGCGCGCTGTGGAAGCGGGCATATTCGAAGGTGCCGGAGCTTTTGGGCGCGGTCGTTTATGAAGACCCCTGGCTGGCGGGTGGTCACAATGGCCTGTCCAACGCCGAAGACCCTTTGAAGCCCGAAGATCCCTATCCGCGCGTCAAAGCGCTGCGCGATGTGATGCGTGAAGCGGGCATTCCCGACGCGACGCCGATCGTGATGGCGGGCGGTGTCTGGTATCTGCGTGACTGGAATGAATGGATCGACAATCCCGAACTCGGCCAGATCGCGTTCCAGTTCGGCACACGGCCCCTGCTGACGCAGGAAAGCCCGATCCCTATGGGCTGGAAAGACCGGTTGATGACGCTGGACGAAGGCGATGTCCTCCTCCACAAATTCTCGCCGACGGGGTTTTATTCAAGCGCGGTGAAGACGCCGTTCCTGCTCAACCTGCAGGCCCGCAGCGACCGCCAGATCGCCTATGGCCGCGAACAGACCGAAACGCTGACGCACGAACTCGACGTCGGCGTGAAGGGCAAAAACTACTGGGTTTCGCTCGCCGATCTGAAGCGCGCGCGCGAATGGTTTGGCGCAGGCTTTGCCTTCGCGCTCAAGACACCGGCCGATACGCTCGTTTTCGTAACCGATGCCGAGCGCAAGGTGATCCAGAAGGATCAGGCCGACTGCATGGGCTGCCTGTCACATTGCGGCTTTTCGTCATGGAAAGACCATGATGACTACACCACCGGCTATCTGGCGGACCCGCGCAGCTTCTGCATCCAAAAGACGCTGCAGGACATCGCCCATGGCGGCGATGTGGACCAGAACCTGATGTTTGCCGGGCACAATGCCTACAACTTCAAGCGCGACCCGTTCTATTCGAACGGATTTGTGCCGACAGTGAAGCAGCTGGTGGATCGCATCCTGACGGGCGATTGATCGGGCGCTGGCGCTGGATCTGTCTGATTTAGTCTAACATTCCCGTTTGTGCTGAGCTTGTCGAAGCACTGTTCTTGCTTTGCCGCAAAGCAGGAAGGACGGCCCTTCGACAGGCTCAGGGCGAACGGTCTTGGTTCAGCACAAACGGGAGGGCTGTGAGCCCCCCTAGTCCAGTTCCCAGCCGCGTTCGCCATGGCTGTGGAGGTCGAGGCCGTCATGTTCGGCTTCTTCATCCACGCGCATCGGGATCACGAAGGACACCATCCAGGCCGCGATCAGCGTCATGAAGGCGGTCCATGCCGCCACAGTCACTACGCCGACCAATTGGGCGACCAACTGCGTCGAGACATTTGCGCCATCGGCAAAGCCGCCGCCGCCGAACATCTCTGAAAACAGGATGGGCATGAGGAGCGACCCGAGGATGCCGCCGACGCCGTGAACGGCAAAGACGTCCAGCGAGTCATCGATTTTCCAATTGTGCTTCACAACCTGCACGAGGAAGAAGCAGACCGAACCACCGAGCAAGCCGAGGATGATGGCGCCCATCGGGCCAATATAGCCTGCCGCAGGTGTGACTGTGGCAAGCCCCGCCACCGCACCTGTGACAATACCGATGGAGGTCGCCTTGCCGATGCGGATGCGCTCAATCAGCGACCAGACCAAAGCGGCCGTGCACGCGGCGAGATGCGTGTTGAAGATGGCCGTGGAGGCATCGTCGTTCGCAGCCAAGGCTGAGCCGCCGTTAAAGCCGAACCAGCCCACCCAGAGCAGGCCTGCGCCCACCATGGTCAAGGCCGGGCTGTGCGGAGCCAACAGCGTCTTGCTGAAGCCACGGCGCGGGCCGAGCAGCTTGGCGACGATCAACGCGGCGACGCCGGCTGTTGTGTGCACAACAATGCCGCCTGCAAAATCAAGTGTGCCGACATCTGCGGCCAGCCAGCCGCCGCCCCAGATCCAGCGGGCAACGGGCAGATAAACGAGGATCGTCCAGAGCGTGGAGAAGGCCACGACCCAGCCGAAGCGCACGCGCTCCACAAAGGCGCCGATAACCAAAGCCGGTGTGATGATCGCGAAGGTCATCTGGAACAGCGCAAAGGTTGATTCCGGCAAGGTCGTCCCGGCGCGCAGATCGGCGAGGTTGGACAGCATCGCGTTGCCGAAGCCGCCCAGCCAAGGCGTTCCGGCCCCAAAGACGAGACTATAGCCGAAGACCGCCCAGAGCAGCGAGACGGTGCAGAGGATCACAAAGCTGTGCATGATGACGGAAAGCACGTTCTTGGCGCGGACAAGGCCGCCATAGAACAGCCCAAGGCCGGGAATCGTCATCATCAAAACGAGGGCAGATGCCGTCAAAATCCAAGCGGTGTCACCGCTGTCGGAGACAATTTCTGGCTGCGCATAGGCAGTTGCCGGAAATGCGAGCGCACCTGCAACAAGCGCCGCTAAACGACCCAACTTCATGCTTTTTCCCCTCGGACCCTTATTATTTGCGCGTTTGCTAATTGCAGATGCGCCGTCCTGCAAGTCCGACCTCGGTTAAAATGGTCCCTTGACGGAGGGCCCGAAAGGCCATCACCCTCGCGCGTATACACGAGAGAAGGTTTCTGGCCGGTTATGAAGCTTGTAGTTGTTGAGTCGCCTGCAAAGGCAAAGACCATCGAAAAATACCTCGGCCCGGGTCACCGGGTGCTGGCGAGCTTCGGCCATGTCCGTGACTTGCCGGCCAAGGATGGCTCGGTTGACCCGGATGACGGCTTTGCCATGACCTGGGAGCCTTATGCCGACAAGTCGAAGCAGCTAAAGGCCATCGCCGATGAGGCGAAGACTGCCGACACGCTCATCCTCGCAACTGACCCTGACCGCGAAGGCGAAGCGATT
>CAJBSR010000551.1 GCA_903958285.1 uncultured Sphingomonadales bacterium | reverse complement strand
CAGCTCAAAAGCAGTTCTTGGAACGTGCAGAGGCTCGGTTCCGGCAGTCCGAGGAGACGTCGGGTCAGGGTCTGAAGGCGCTGTTGCAGCCAGTGCATGAGCGTCTTCAGAAATATGAAGAGCAGGTGACCAAGGTTGAAGCCGAACGGCGCGATGCTTTTGGTCTTCTGCATGGCCAGATCGCCTCCATGCGCGAAGGCACCGAACGCGTATCGAGTGAGGCGGCAAAGCTGGTCAATGCGCTCCGCAATGCGCCCAAAGCGCGCGGTCGCTGGGGTGAGCAGCAGTTGCGCAACGTGCTCGAAAGCTGCGGTTTATCCGACCATGTCGACTTTGCGACCGAAGTCAGCGTGTCAGATGGGGAGGGTGGTCGCCTGCGCCCTGACGTGATTGTGCGCGTGCCGGGCGGCAATTCGCTCGTGATCGACGCCAAAGTGTCGCTCAATGCCTATCAGGATGCTTTTGGCGCTGTCGATGAACGGGAGCGGGAAATTCATCTCGCCGCACATGCCGCCGCCATGAAGGCGCACGTCAACACGCTCGGCGCCAAGGCCTATTGGAGCCAGTTTGACGATGCGCCCGATTATGTGATCATGTTCGTCCCTGGCGAACATTTCCTGACTGCCGCTTTGGAACAGGACAATCAGCTTTGGGATTATGCTTTTGATCGCAAAGTCTTACTGGCGACACCTACGAACTTGATTGCAATTGCCCGGACGGTCTCTGCGGTGTGGAAACAGGAGAAGATGGCCGGCCAAGCGCGCGAAATCGCCGAACTCGGGCGCGAGCTTTATTCGCGCCTCGCGACCATGGGCGGACATGTCAGCCGCGTGGGCAAGAACCTCGACACGGCTGTTAACGCCTATAACCAGATGGTCGGCAGCCTCGAAAGCCAAGTGATGAGTTCGGCCCACAAGTTTGAGAAGCTCGGCATCGATACCGGCGCCAAATCCATCGAAGCGCTGCCGATTGTGGAGGGTCATTCGCGGCCGCTGGTGAAGCTGGTGGCGAATTCTGGCGAGAACGATCCAGCTTAGCGCTTCCGCAGCTGATTCAATACTTCATAGGCCATCACCGACGTCGCGACAGCCGCATTGAGGCTATCGGCCTTGCCCATCATCGGCATTTTGACGAGCAGGTCGCAGTCCGCCTCATAGGCGTCCGGCAGGCCCTGTGATTCGTTGCCGACGAGCAGGAATATGGGCGGCACATAGACCGGGTCCTGATAGTCGTTGTCGGTGTTGAGGCTGGTGCCGACCAATTGGCCCGGTCCCTGACGCAGCCATGCGATGAATTCCGGCCAGCTTGCCTTGCTGATGGACTGGGTGAAGAGGGCACCCATGCTCGCACGGACCGCTTCGACGGAGAAGGGATCGGTGCAGTCGTCAATCAGGATCAGACCGCCTGCGCCCACGGCATCGCCTGTTCGCAATATGGTGCCGAGATTGCCGGGATCGCGCAGGCGTTCCGCAACCATCCAGATGGGCGCTTTCGTTCGGTCAATATCTGCAAG
Source organism: uncultured Sphingomonadales bacterium (assembly GCA_903958285.1). GTDB lineage: Bacteria > Pseudomonadota > Alphaproteobacteria > Sphingomonadales > Sphingomonadaceae > Aquisediminimonas. The sequence goes on along the minus strand of CAJBSR010000551.1, from coordinate 4,720 downwards.
CGGCGTCCAGTGTTCGGGATAAATGCCAATCACAGCCCCCGGATTGTCCTTTCCGGAAATCTTGGAAAGAATGTCCCGCGGTGTAACGAACACTTCGCCGCCATGGGCCTCCGTTGCGGCAACCAGTGTCTCAACGAGCGGATGCCGAGCGCTTTCGGATGAAAACCAGAGCATGTCAGGCGCCCGGCCTGCCTGCAATGCCTCCGTTAGGATACGCAGGCCTTCTGCCAGAAAGAGGCCTTCCTCGCGGCGACCCTATTTGTCCCGTAGCGAGCGGACCCGCTTGACGAGAGGGTTTGAAAATCCGGTAATTTCGCGGAACATTGCGGCTTATTCAGCCTCGTGAAAACGAGCTTCGACAAGCTCTGCGAGCGCCTGAACTGCCTGTTCTGCGCCGTCTCCTGATGCGCTAATGACGATCTCATCGCCGAGAGCCGCACCCAACATCATCAGACCCATGATTGATGTCCCGACCACACTCGATCCGTCTTTTTCGACGTGAACCTGCGCCGCCAGTCCCGATGCCATTGTCACAAACTTCGCACTGGCCCGGGCGTGCAATCCCCGCACATTGCAGATTTGGACGGTGCGGCTGACGCTCATGCCGCTTGTTCGCCCAACACTTCAGAGGCGACGGAGATGTATTTGCGACCGGCTTCACGCGCGGCGGCCACTGCTTCGACCACTTTCATGCGGCGGCGCGCGCTTTCGAGGCGGATAAGCATGGGAAGATTGATGCCGGCAATGACTTCAACCCGCCCGACATCCATCAGCGAAATGGCGAGGTTGGAAGGGGTGCCACCGAAGAGATCGGTCAGTACGATAACGCCACTGCCGCTCTCCACCTTGGCAATGGCGGCGGCAATGTCGGCGCGGCGCGCCTCCATGTCATCTTCCGGGCCGATGCAGATCGCCTCAATGGCTGTTTGCGGACCCACCACATGTTCCATGGCCGTCACAAACTCGGTGGCGAGCCGTCCATGCGTTACAAGCACAAGACCAATCATCAACTACCCCGTCTTCAACATCGTTTACGCGTTTACAACTTTATACCCGTGCGACCGGTTCTTCCGTTCCGTCCCCCACGTCGCGGTGGGAAAGCGTAGGAGCAAAGCCCGCGCTCGCCAAGTGCGCCGCGACTCGTTCTGCAACATGCACAGACCGGTGGCGGCCGCCCGTACACCCAAAAGCAATCGTGACATAGGCCTTTCCTTCCGCCTTGTATCGGGGGAGGAGGGTTAAAAGCAGGCCTTCGATGCGCGACACAGCATCCTCATAGGCAGGGTCGGATCGGACATAATCGCTGACCAGCGCATCCCGTCCGGTCAAGTGTCGCAAGTCTTCCACCCAATAGGGGTTCTGCAGAAACCGCATGTCAAAAACGAGGTCGGCATTACGCGGCAATCCGCGCGAAAAGCCGAAGGACAGTATGGCGAGGCTCATCCCCGCATTGCCCCAATCGCTAAAGCGGGTGCGGATTTCCTGCTTCAAATCGTTGGTTGTACTGGACGTCGTGTCGACGACATGGGCGGCCCATTGTCGCAAAGGCGCCACCAATTCGCGTTCCCGCGCAATGCCATCGGCTGCCGGGCGATCAAGCGCGAGCGGATGGCGTCTGCGCGTCTCGGAATAGCGGCGTTCAAGTTCGGCACCAGAACAGTCCATGAAGAGGACGGATATATTGTTCTCGCGGCGCTCATTCATGGATTTGACACGGTCGATGATCGCTTGCGCGCCAAATCCGCGTGTACGGCTATCAATGCCAAGGGCCAGCGGGCGTTCATTCGATATGCCGGCAGGTGCCTCTGTTGCGAGCAGACGGTCAAGGAGTTGGAAGGGCAAGTTGTCCACCACCTCCCAGCCCATGTCCTCAAGCGTGTTGAGCACAGTCGATTTACCGGCGCCCGACATGCCCGTCACAAGGAGAATACGGTCCGGACGTCTCTGTGTCATGTCGTGCCAACTCCCTGTGAAAGCGCGAGCTCAATCTTGATCGGCGCGGAGGCCCTATGGGGTGCAAGTGTCAGAAGCGGAAGGGGAATTCCTTCCAAGGTCTCGGTTGGTGTGTCGGGTAGCCGCTCTCCCTCATCGCCTAAGCGCACGATCAGCATGACGAGGGTTTCCCGCTGGGCGGGCACATCGCAAATTCCGACACCGCGGACTTCCAGTTTTCCGAACATTGCGCCGGTGGTGCTTGCAAAAAGCTTACCGTCTTCGCAGCGCACGGCCACTTGGTCATCGCTGATCAGCTTTGCGCCCCTGTCAATCAGGCGCAGTGCAAGGTCTGACTTGCCGCTACCTGAGGGGCCAAGGAGAAGCACGCCCCCCGCGTCAGTTGCGACGCAGGTCGCATGGATGAGGCGGGCGGTGCTCATTGCGTTACTGCCGATAGAGTGACGACGAAAACGGCGCCCTGCTGCGCATCCGCCCTATCTCGCAAGATGAGGCTGCCGTCATGGCCGGAGATGATGGTGCGTGCGATGGCCAGGCCGAGGCCGGAATGCTTGCCGAACGCCTCCCCCTCGGGACGCAGGCTATGGAAACGCTCAAAAATTTGGTCGCGCGCATGTTCCGGCACGCCGGGGCCTTCATCCTCTACGGTCGCAATGACGGCGTCACCTGATCGCGTGGCTGAGATCCGCACGACGCCGCCCGATGGTGAAAATGACACCGCATTGTCGATGAGATTGTCAAACACGCGCATAAGCCCGCCTTTGTCGCCCATGACACGCGTGGATCCTCGCTGCGGGCGGGCAAAGGCAATGCGGACGTCGTGGTTGGCAGACCTCGATTCCCGCTCCTGGAGGAGGGTTTCAAGAACGGCGCCAATATCAACAACGTCAAACCGCGTGCGCGTCAATTGAGCGTCCAAACGCGACGCTTCGGAAATGTCCGTGATCAGTCGATCAAGGCGACGGACATCGTCGGTGGCGACCTGCATCAACTGGATGCGTAGCTTTTCATCTGTGACGCGCTCTAGGCCTTGAACGGCGGAGGCCAGAGAGGCGAGGGGGTTCTTCAATTCGTGTGACACGTCAGCGGCAAAGGCTTCGGTCGCGTCAATTCGCGCACGCAGGGTCTCCGTCATGTCAGCGAGGGATCGCGCCAGATGACCGATCTCATCGCTGCGGAACGGCAATCGGGGGATTACGACCTCGCGTGCGCGGCCAAGCCGCACCCGCTCCGCCGCGATCGCCAGGAAGCGGAGCGGCCGTACGATGGTCCGCGCAAGGAATAGGGACAAAAGAATAGAGGCAAGGGCTGCGGTGCCGACGATCAGGGCTAATTGCCCGCGATCCGCGCGCGCAAGCCTGCGGATATCGCGCACATTTCTGTCGATGACGATGCGCGTGTCACCGCGCCCCGGCAGTAGGGCCGCAGTCGAGACGATGTGTGTTCGGTCTTCGGTCAGCCAGATCTTCTGTCCGCGCTCCAGCGGCGGCCCAAAGCCTGGGAACCGAGGAATAGAGCGGGCACGGACAATCGCATCGATGCCGTCATCCAGCAAGGCTGCCGCGCGGCGTTCCCAGCCTTCCATTGCGGGGTCGCCGATGGTGATATTGGGCGGCTGGCCGACCCAACTGTCGGCCATGATCTGCCCATTAGGGCCGACAACACGAATCCGCGCGCCAATTGCCCGCCCAATGCGGCGCGCTTCCAAGCGAATCCGGTTTGATGGAACTTGTGCAAAAACAGTCGCGAGCAGCCGGGCCTGTTCTACAGATTGTGTCAGGCGCTCCTCAATCAGCCGCTCTCGGATGACATCGAGATACAAGAGGCTGCCCGCCAGCAGAATGATGGGCAGAAAATTGACAGCAAGAATCCGTCGCGTGAGCGACATCCGCCCCGACCAACGCAGCGTCATGCCGGCTGGGTCAGTTTTCCGAGAATCTGTATCCGGCGCCATATAGGGTATCTATCGCATCAAATTCTGCGTCGGCCTGACGGAATTTACGACGCAGACGTTTGATGTGGCTGTCTATGGTCCGATCATCGACATAAACGTCATCCTGATAAGCGGCATCCATGAGCTGATTGCGCGATTTTACGACATCGGGGCGCTGGGCGAGTGCCTCTAAGATCATGAACTCTGTCACGGTAAGCGCCACATCCTTTCCACCCCAGCGGACGCGGTGGCGGGAGGGGTCCATTTGCAGACGTCCCCTGACCATAATCTCGGCATCGCCATCACCGGTGCCATCGTCTGGGGATGCCTTGGCATAGGCGACCCGACGAAGAATCGCGCGGATACGGGCAATTAGAAGTCGCTGGGAGAATGGCTTTGCGATGTAATCGTCTGCCCCGAGGGCGAGTCCCATAGCTTCGTCAATTTCATCATCCTTCGACGTCAGGAAAATAACGGGAAGGGTAGATTTTTCGCGCAGCTGACGCAGCAGTTCCAACCCGTCCATGCGCGGCATCTTGATATCAAACACGCCAAGGTCGGGCGGATTCTCGATCAAGGCCTTCAGCGCGGTCTCTCCATCGGTGTAAAGACGCGTCCTAAATCCTTCAGACTGAAGGGCAATTGAGACGGACGTCAAAATGTTCCGATCGTCGTCGACGAGCGCGATGGTCGCGTCCATTAAAGCTTACCTGAATCGCGCAGCATGAAATCTTCTCTAGAAACAATCGATGTTAACGGCAATCTCAGGCGATAAACGCGTTTGCTCTGCTTGACGCTGCGGACTGCCGCGTTTAGGCGCCCTGCGAGTTTTCT
>CAJBSR010000550.1 GCA_903958285.1 uncultured Sphingomonadales bacterium | reverse complement strand
TCCTCACTGCCGTCCGCCTGCGGCACGTTCTTGCGGATGGCAACCCAACAGGAAACAGGGCGCGCGCGGCGGAGCTCAATCTGATCGCCGCTTATCGTCAACAGCAATCTGTCATGGTCAGCCTGAGCACTGATCAGGCGTGTCACTTCGCCAACGTGCAACGGCGGCGGTACAGGCGCACCAAAGGCATCAACGAAACGGACGGTATCGGGCAGACCATCCTGCGCGCTGGCTGTCGGCGAAACAACCATGCCCACCCAAGGCGGCACATGCCGACCCGCTTCCCGATCAAAATAGACCTGTTCCTCATTGGTGAAAAAGACAGGTTCGCCTGCCTGTGCCGAAGGCGATGCAGCCATGATCAGTAGAGGCAGTGTCAATCGGCGCACCATTTCTCGATTTCTCCGGCGGGGATGCAGAATCAGGCTAGACGAACTGCTGTCAAAAGGGAATATGTCCGGACAAAGTTTCTGATCAGGAGATCGCGATATCATGCGTTGTGCAGCTGTCGCCCTCGCCTTTGCCGCACCGCCTGCTCTGGCCACGCCCGCACAGTTGGATGGCCCTACCATCCTGCAGCGCGCCACTGAGGCCGCAGGCGGCGAAGGCTGGGCCAATGCCAAAAGCCTGATCCTGGAGGGCAGGGCGGTCTTCTGGGGGGCATCGGGCGCAGCACCAAAATCAACGGCTGACAGCTATGTCATGTATCGGGAGTTTGACCCGGCGCGAAGTGCGGCACATGCGGCAGAGGGCAAGGTCAGGATCATCGCCCGCGACAAGCGCCGCCCCCTCTGGACGGTCGGTTATGATGGCGAGACGAGCTGGAATGAAAAGGGGATTATCCCCAAAGCCGAGGCAGACGCCTTTTGGGCCAACAATATGGGCTTCGGGATCATCCGCCATGCCCGCAAACCCGGCTTCAAGGCTGAACGCGTCGCGGACGGGGAAGCTGGCCCGCACAAAATCCATTTTGTCCGGCTCACCGATCCGCAGGGTGGCGTCACTTTGTTTGGCATCGATCAGCAATCCTTTGCCATCCGCCGTATGGCCTTCATGACGCCGCGCGGCTGGCACGAACGCCACTATGATGATTTCGTCCGGCTCAAAAATCCGGACTGGCTGCAGGCGCGCAGCGTCAGTCTTTTCTACAACGGCGTGAAGGCAAACACGGTCTTCTGGAAAACAACCAAGGTCAATGCGCAGATTGATCCTGCATTATTTTCCCCGCCTCATTCCCAATGATTCAGATGTAGGATAGCCTCGGATGAAATACCTCATTCCCGCTTTGATCAGCATTCCCGCTTTGATTAGCTTGGCGGCATTGCTTTCGGCATCATCGGTAGCAGCTCAGGCGGACCCCGGCCAACGCGCATTTTTGCAATGCCGGGCATGTCATTCGCTCAAGGCCGGCGAGCCCAACAAGACAGGGCCCAATCTGAACCGCATTTTCGGAGCAAAAGCCGGGACGGTCCGCAAGGATTATAAATATTCCGCGGCTTTGAACGCATCAGGAATTGTCTGGAGCGAGGCGACGCTGGATGCTTGGCTGTCAAACCCCGCAGCTGTGGCCAAGGGCAATCGCATGGCGTTTGCCGGAATGCCGAATGCGCAAGCGCGCAAGGCGCTGATCGTCTGGCTCAAGCGCGAAACGCGATAGGAGGGATATCATGCTCACACGCCGCAATCTGGTAAAAGCTGGCC
>CAJBSR010000549.1 GCA_903958285.1 uncultured Sphingomonadales bacterium | reverse complement strand
GCCGTATCTCGATCGGCGCGGACTATGCGGTGAACCCGAGCACAGGGAAGCCCTATGTCAGCAGCGAAGCGATGCAGGCCATTGATGCCCTGCCCACGATGAAGAACCTGCCGCAGGGCGTGAAGAAACTGACACTGGGCGACGCCCGCTGGCAGCAGGAAATGATTTCCAACTTCATGATTGCCGTCATCACCGGAATTGCATCGGTGTTCGCGGTGCTCGTGTTGCTCTATCACCGCTTCGTGCCGCCGCTCGTCAACATGGGCTCGCTGCTGCTGGCCCCGCTAGGGGGCATGATCGCCCTCAAGCTGTCGGGCTTTGCCATCTCCATGCCGGTGCTGATCGGCACGCTGATGCTGTTCGGGATCGTCGCCAAAAACTCGATTCTGCTGGTGGATTTCGCGCTTGAGGAAATCGACAAGGGCGTGCCGAAGTTTGAAGCGATCATGGACGCAGGCCACAAGCGCGCGCAGCCGATTGTGATGACGACCGTCGCGATGGTTGCAGGCATGGTGCCAACGGCATTGGCCCTGACGGGTGACGGCGCCTTTGCCCAGCCTATGGGCGTGACAGTGATCGGGGGCCTGATCGTCTCGACCTTCCTCACCCTGCTCATTGTGCCGGCTAGCTTCAGCCTCGCCATCGGCATGGAATCGCGTTTGGGGCCTTGGTTGCGCCACTATCTCACCACGCAAGGCGGTGATTTGGACCAGCAGGGTCGCCCGCCCCGCCTCTTCCCGGCAAAGGCTTTCTCGCGCCTGAAGGCACGCTTCACCCGGTCCGGCACGACGGCCGAGCCGGCGGAGTGACGCCATAGCCCGGGACTCAAACAGGCTTTTCAAGCGGCCGGCGCCCCGCCTGTTGCCGACGGCCGCCGATGCGCGGCAGATGAAGATGATTGCGACGGGCATGCTCGTCGTCATGGCGGGCGTCTATGTGGCGACGCGGATCATCGGTCCGATCCATCCCTTGGTCGGGTTCGTGAAGGCCTTTGCAGAGGCCGCAATGGTCGGTGGTTTGGCCGACTGGTTTGCCGTCACCGCGCTGTTCCGCCACCCCCTCGGCCTGCCCATCCCGCACACCGCCATCATCCCCCGCAACAAGGACAGGATCGGCGATACGCTCGCCACCTTCCTGCGCGATAACTTCCTGACCCCCGCTGTCGTCGCCCGGCGGATGCGGGGTCTGGATGTGGCTGGCGCTGCCGGGCGTTTTCTGGCGAGTGAGGATCGCGGTGGATCCGGCCGCCTACGCGATGGCGCCTCCCGCTTGCTCGCCGACATCCTCGAAAGTCTGGATGATGACCGGCTGGGCGGTATGGCCAAGACCGCCGTTGCCGAACGGCTGCGACGGATGGATGTCTCGCCCCTGCTTGGCCAGACACTGACCGCAGCCATCCGCGAAGGCCGTCATGTCCCCCTGCTCGATGGGATCATCAACCGCGCCAGCCTCATCATCGCGTCGAATGAGGACATCATCCGCGAGATGGTGCATGAGCGCGCCGGCCGTATTCTGCGCTGGACGGGGCTCGATGAGAACGTGTCCAACGCCGTCATCACCGGCCTCAACAAGCTGGTGTTCGACATGGCGGACAACCCCGATCATCCGCTGCGGCTAAAGATCAATGAGATGCTGGAAGACCTCGCCTTTGACCTCCAGAATAATGAGGTCATGCAGGCGCGGGTGCAGGGGTTGAAGGACGAACTGGTCGACAACCCCGCCATGCAGGCCTGGATCGACGGACTTTGGCAACAGGGGCGCGCTGCTCTGTTGCGTGCCGCGCGGGACCCCGACAAGGCGATGGCCGGAAAATTGGGCGATACGCTGCGCCAGCTTGGCCAGACGCTCCAGACCGATGACCGCATCCGCACCACCATCAACCGCTTCGCGCGTCGCGCCGCGGTCGGCGCCACGGCCAGCTATGGCGACGGCATCGTGAAACTCGTGTCAGACACGATCCGCAGCTGGGATGTCGGCAAGGTGACGGAACGGGTGGAGACCGCAGTGGGCCGCGATCTCCAATATATCCGCATCAACGGCACACTGGTGGGCGGGCTCGTGGGCCTCACCATTCATGCAGTGGATGTCTGGCTTTAGCCCCGCCTACCCATCGCTATTGCGTTCAATATCCGCGCCGACAGCGGACAGCTTTTCTTCCAGCCGCTCATAGCCGCGATCAAGGTGATAGATGCGGGAAACCTGCGTTTCGCCTTCGGCGACAAGGCCTGCGATGATGAGGCTCATCGAGGCACGTAGATCGGTTGCCATCACTGGCGCGCCCACCAAACGCTGAACCCCGCGCACAACGGCGGTGCGGCCCTTCACGTGAATGTCTGCGCCCATGCGGGCCAGTTCCGGCACGTGCATGTAGCGGTTCTCAAAGATCGTTTCGGTCAGCACGCTGGCCCCATCGGCCCGCAGCAGCATTGCCATGAACTGCGCCTGCATGTCCGTCGCGAAGCCCGGGAAAGGCGATGTCGACAAGGTCAGCGGGCGCAGCTTGCCGTCGGAGGAGACAGTGATGCCGCGCTTATGCTCGGTGACTTCAACGCCCGCTTCGCGCAATGCGGCAAGCGTCGCGTGCATGTCATCGGGGTTGGCGCCATCCAGTTCCACCGTCCCGCCGGCCAGACCGACGGCACAGGCATAGCTGCCCGCTTCGATACGGTCAGGCATGACAGCGTAGGTTGCGCCATGCAGACGGTCGACACCTTCAACGATGAGCTTTTCGGTACCAATGCCCTCAATATGCGCGCCCATGGCGACCAGCAGGTTACACAGGTCGACAATTTCCGGCTCCCGCGCGGCGTTTTCAAGGATGCAGGTGCCCTTGGCACGGACGGCCGCCATCAGCGCATTTTCGGTTGCCCCGACAGAGACGACAGGGAACACGATGGTGCCGCCCGGCAGGCGGCCACCCTTGGCGCGGGCTGTCACGTAACCGGCGGTTGTTTCAATCTCTGCGCCAAAGGCTTCAAGTGCCTTCAGGTGCAGATCGATCGGGCGGTTGCCAATGGCGCAGCCACCGGGCAGCGACACAGTCGCTTCCCCCGCACGGGCCAGCAGCGGCCCAAGCACCAGGATGGAGGCGCGCATCTTCCGCACGATGTCATAAGGCGCCATGGTCGCGGTGATGTTGCCCGCGCGCAGGGTCATGACCCGGCCAAAATCTTCCGGCCGTGCGCCTTCGATCATCGTCGAACAACCCAACTGGTTGAGCAGATGGCCAAAGCTGTCAACGTCGGCGAGCCGCGGCAGATTGCGCAGCGTGAGCGGTTCATCCGTCAGCAGCGCGCACGGCAGCAAGGTCAAAGCGGAGTTCTTGGCTCCTGAAATCGGAATGCGGCCGTTGAGGCGATTGCCGCCGCGAATAAGTATCCTGTCCATCGATCGGCTTCTAACGCAAGCGGGCCCGAGGGCAAGAGCAACGCGTTGCTATGCGGCGTCCGGCAAGGTTCTGCGATAGACACCAACAGGCCCAATGGCGCCATCGCTGTCTGCAAAATGCTGAAAGCCGAGCTTTGCGGCAACCTTTTGCGAGGCGACATTGCCGGGGTCAATGATGCAGCGGATCTCGCTTTTTAGGGCACCGTCGGCCCAATTAAGAACGGCCGCCATCGCTTCGGTTGCCAGCCCTTTGCCCCAAGCCGCCGGAACAAACGCCCAGCCTGCTTCGGGATAACCTTCCAGTTCTGCAATGCCCCGTTCAAACCGGGCGAGCCCGCCATTGCCGAGGAACTGGCCGGTCGCGCGATCTAGGAAAGCCCAATAGCCATGGCCGAGCAGCGGCCACAGTCCGACACCTTGGGTGAACTTCGTCCAGCTTTCCTGGCGTGCGCGTGGCTTCCCGCCGATAAAGGCCGTCAGCTCCGGATCCGCCCACGCTTTGGCATAGGCCTCCCAATGGTCGAGCGAAAGCGGCGCGAGCGTGAGCCGTTCGGTGTGCAGAATGGGCGCCATAGTCATGCGCCCGGTTAACCGATCAGGCGGCCGCAGTCACCGGGGTTCGTGCCGCTTCATAGGCGCTGTCGAATTTGCCGATCAGATGACGGTCATCTTCGTTCCACGGATGGAAACCGGGGAGGAAGTAAGTCGCCCAAGGCAAGACAAGCTTCCGCAGCGTGCCGGGGTTACCGAGCAGGAACCAGATCAGGCCGCGATGCGCCTTCCATCCGGTGATACCGTCCTGCGCGAGCAAGTGACGCATCCCAATATAGCGGTTCTTCCAGAAATTGATCGACACCAGCACCATCAGCATCGACTTGACCCGCCAGCGCTTGATCCGGCTCCAGTCGCGCGTGGCATGGAGCCAGGTGTCATATGCGACGCCCTTATGCTCAATCTCTTCGACAGCATGCCATTTCCACATGTCGACCTGATCTCCTTCGCCCTTGGCAAAGGCGTTGGGGTCTTCAAGGAACTGCTTGGCGAGGATCGCCGTGTAATGCTCCAGCGCCATCGTCACGCACAGATTGACGATCGCCGGGCGAGATTTGATCAGGTCCATCACATGGTCAACCTGATGGTTGAGGAAGGTGATGTCATAACCCGCATCTTCAACGCGGCTGTTGAACGCCACATGTTCGCGCGTGTGGATGACTTCCTGCGTCACAAAGGCACGGATGTCCTTTTCCAACTTGGGCGGCACGCCATCACGAAAGGCGCGCACGGATTCAATGAACATCGCTTCGCCGCGCGGGAAAGTGACAGAGAGCGCATTGTAGAAAGCCGTTGCAAAAGGATCACCGCCAGCCCACCAACGCTGCTGCGCCGTGTTGCGGCCAAAGCGCCGATCACGCGGCGTGATGGTCAGATCTGCGGGGGTCTTGATGGTGGCGGTTGTCATGCGCGAATCTCCTCAAGCCGCGAATTTAGGGATTACTTACATTAATGTCAATAGAACGAAAACGTCTCTCCCCCGAAGAAAGCCGCGCCGCAGCGCTTGAGGCGGCGAGCACCATTTTAATTGAAGCGGGTCCGCAGGCCGTGACGCTGAAGGCCGTTGCCGCGCGCATGGGGCGCACGCATGCCAATCTGCTCCATCATTTCGGATCCGCCTCTGGCCTGCAAATGGCGCTGGCGGCGCATCTTGCGGGAACCGTGTGTGATTCGATTGCAGACCTCATCCTCCAGAACCGTGACAAGGAACCTGATCCCGACCGCGTGGTCGACATGGCATTCGACACATTTGTGGAAAAGGGCGCCGCCCAGTTGGCAACTTGGATGATCCTGTCGGGCAATGAAAACGCACTCAACCCCGTCGTCGATGCGATCCATGAACTGATCGACGAGATTGGCGAAGGCCATCAGGACAAATCGATGCATGAAGATACGCTGCATCTCGTGCTGCTCGCCATGGGCGACGCCTTGCTGGGGGAACCGCTCGCCAAATCACTGGGCCTGCCCCGCCGCACGGCGCGGGATATTGCGGTCCGTCAGTTGAAAGCGTCCCCCCGTTTGTCAACGCGTCTGGAAAGCTAGTTCGCGCGGCAAAGCTTTCCATTTGCGCGGTTTCGCCTAAAGGGAAGCCATGCATTTTCTCGATCAAGCTAAGATTTACATCCGCTCCGGCGCCGGTGGCCCCGGCGCTGTGTCTTTTCGGCGTGAAAAGTACATGGAATATGGCGGACCCAATGGCGGCAATGGCGGCAAGGGTGGCGACATCGTGTTTGAAGCTGTGGCCGGCCTCAACACGCTCATCGATTTTCGATACACGCAGCACTTCAAGGCCGAACGCGGCCATGGCGGCTCAGGCTCCAACCGGACAGGTGCCGGCGGCGACGACCTTGTCATCAAGGTGCCGGTGGGCACGCAAATTTTATCGGAAGACAAGGAGCATGTCCTTGCCGACTTTACCCAGCCGGGTGTCAAAGTCGTCTTCCTGCGTGGCGGCGATGGCGGCCGCGGCAATGCAAGCTACAAGACGTCGACCAACCGCACCCCGCGCCAGCACGGCATGGGCTGGCCAAATGAGGAAATGTGGGTCTGGCTGCGGCTGAAGCTGCTTGCCGACGCAGGCCTTGTCGGTCTTCCCAATGCCGGCAAATCGACATTCATCAACGCTGTGACCAACGCGAATGCGAAGGTCGGCGCCTATCCGTTTACAACGACGCGCCCGCAATTGGGCGTCGCCACGCGGCACGGGCGGGAATTTGTGATCGCGGACATCCCCGGCCTTATCGAAGGTGCGGCGGACGGTGCGGGCATTGGCGACCGCTTCCTTGGCCATATCGAACGCTGCCGCGTGCTGCTGCATCTCGTGGACGCAACGGGCGACGATCCCGTGGGTGCCTATAAGGTCGTCCGCAAGGAGCTAGACAAATATGGCGCAGACTTGGTCGGCAAGCCTGAAGTGATCGGCCTTAACAAGATCGACGCCATGGACCCGGCCGAAGTGAAGAAGCTCGCGACCAAATTGAAGCGCGCCAGCAAGGCAGAGGTTCTCCTCCTATCTGGTGCGAGCGGCGATGGCGTGGACGCGGTGCTGGACCAGCTGCTGGAGGCCATCGGCCCGGTATCACCGATGGAAGCGCCAAAGACAGGGGAAGACAGCGGATGGTCTCCCGTCTGACGCCCGCCGATTGCCCGCGGCTGGTCGTCAAGATCGGGTCGTCGCTGCTTGTCGATCCGTCTGGCATGGTCCGGCAGGATTGGCTGCAGACCGTGGTGGACGACATCGCCGCTCGGCGGGCGGCGGGCCAGCAGATCATCATTGTTTCCTCCGGGGCCATTGCGCTGGGTGCGCGCAGGCTTGGCCTGCCCAAAGGCGGGCGGGCGAGCCTTGAAGATGCACAGGCCGCGGCAGCGACCGGCCAGATCGCCTTGTCGCAATGTTGGGCAGGCTTACTCGATGCCAAGGGCATGACGGCGGCGCAAATCCTCGTCACGCTCGATGATCTGGAAGACAGGCGACGTTACCTCAATGCCGCCGCCACGCTGGAGCGCCTGCTCGGCCTTGGCGTTGTGCCCGTCATCAATGAAAATGACTCAGTCGCCACTGAGGAAATCCGCTTTGGCGACAATGACCGGCTGGCCGCGCGGATCGCGCAGGCCGCGTCAGCACAGGGCGTTGTCCTGCTGTCAGACGTCGATGGATTGTTCACCGATGACCCCGGCAAGAACCCGGATGCCGAACGCATTCCCCATGTCGCGCGGATCGATGCGCGCATCCGGTCTATCGCCAAAGCAGAAAGCTCGTCCGGCATGGGATCCGGCGGCATGGCCTCTAAGATTGAAGCGGCGCGCCTCGCCAATGCGGCGGGTGCGGCGCTCGTCATCGTGTCCGGCCTGCACGATCATCCTCTTGCCCGTTTGAGCAAAGGCGACTGCGGCACTGTCTTTACAGCCGATGGCACCCGCGCAGCAAAGAAAGCCTGGCTGGCGGGCCGTCTGACCTCAAAGGGCCGCATCCATATTGACGCAGGTGCCGCTAAGGCGCTGGCCAAGGGGGCCAGCCTTTTGCCCGCCGGGGCAAAATCGGCAGACGGCAGCTTCAAGCGGGGTGATGTTGTCGAGATCGTCGACGCAGAGGGGAATGTCCTCGCCCATGGTCTGGCCGAATATGATCTGGCCGATGCTGAGCGCATCTGTGGCTTGCGCACCGAAGCACTGACCGAGGTGCTGGGCTATGCCCCCCGCGCCGCGCTCATCCACCGCGACCACATGGTTCTGCTGTGAGCACAAAGACAGTCGCCGTGACGGGTGCGACGGGGTTCGTCGGGTCGACATTGCTCAAGATGGCATCCGGCCAAGGCCTTCAGGTGCGTGCCCTCACCCGTCGCCCACAGCCGGCCATGGAGGGCGTGACATGGATCGAAGGTGCGCTCGATACACCGGACCGTCTCGCCCGGCTCGTTGAAGGCGCAGATGCTGTGATTCACGTCGCCGGTGTCGTCAATGCGCCGACACGCGACGGGTTTGAACAGGGCAACATCCGAGGCACCGAAGCCACTGTCGCGGCCACCAAGGCGGCGGGTGTGGCTCGCTTCGTCCACGTCTCTTCGCTCGCCGCGCGCGAACCGAAACTATCGGTCTATGGCTGGTCCAAAGCAGAAGCTGAGCGGGTCGTTATGGCCAGCGGGCTCGACTGGGTCATGGTCCGCCCGCCTGCCATTTACGGCCCCGGTGACATGGAGATGCTCGACATCTTCAAGATGGCCAAGACCGGCGTGATCCTGATGCCACCTGCCGGTTATTTGTCCGTCATCCATGCCGGTGATCTTGCGACGCTCTTATTGGCGCTGACGGGCCACAACACACCCAATGGGCAAGTCTTCGAAGTCGACGACGGGCAGGCCGATGGCTGGACGCATGAGGCGTTCGCCAAGGCGATTGCCGCCGCCCTCTCCCGCCGTGCGCTCGTGCTCTCGACGCCACGCCCAATCTTGAAGATCGGTTCCCTCTTCGACCGTCTGCT
>CAJBSR010000548.1 GCA_903958285.1 uncultured Sphingomonadales bacterium | reverse complement strand
GACAGCGCTGATCGGGCCAGCCATCGGGCCGCTTGTAGGGGCGGTCCTGACGGCCAGTCTGGGATGGGAATACATCTTTCTCGTCAACGTGCCCATCGGGGTCGCAGCGGTCATTCTGGCGCGCCGCTCTCTCCCCGTGGAATCTGATGTGCCAGCTAAGGACGTTGTAGGCCACCAAAGACCTGGCTTGGAGCGCATCCTGTTCTTGAGCGGCGGCATGGTGCTGCTCCTCTTCAGTCTCACATTGCTTGGAGACGGTCTGGCACCTCTTCTCCTTGTCACTGTCAGCGGCGCGGCAGGGCTCGTTCTCCTCTCCCTCTACGTCGGTCGCTATAAGCTGGACCACCCCCGCCTTCTCGACATCTCTCTCCTGAAGATTCACAGCCTGCGCACCGCAGCTCTAGGCGCGCTCTTCATCCGGATCAGTGCGGGCGGCGCGACCTTCCTGCTGCCCCTCTTGTTTCAGATCGGCTTTGGCCTGCCTATTCTGACGTCAGGTGCGCTCAGTTCCGTCTACGCTATCGGCGCGCTCACGATGCGGGCCGGCGGGCCATGGCTTTTTGATCGCTTTGGCTTCCGACCCGTGCTCATCACGGGGTCACTGATCTCGGCCGCATCCATTGCCGCCTTCGGGTTCATCGTCCGCGTTGATTACCCGCAGATGATTGGCCTGATGCTGATCGGAGGCATTGCGCAGGGCATTGTGTTCGGCGGCGCCAATGCGATGACCTTTGCCGATGTTGAAAAAAAGGATGAAGCCGGCGCCAACACACTTTCCCAACTTGCGCTGCAACTCGCCATGACACTTGGGGTCTCTGTCGCTGCAATGTCGGCACAGCTGGCAGGCGACCCGTCCATAAAGGAAACGCTGGTTGCGGAACATTTCCCACCGGCATTCCATGTCCTTGCCGCGATCGGCCTGCTTGGTGCGATCACCTTCAGTCGCCTAAGCCGCCGGGAAGGCAGCCGGCTGATCCACACAGCTCCTTAGCGGCGCACCGGCGTGATGACCTGAGAAACATTACGCGAATTTCATATTGCGACCAGACATCAGATTTCTTGGCCGTTTTAACATCCTCTTATGAACAGATAGGAGGATAAGGTAATGCGTCGGTTCGTAAATGGCCTCTCTTATATTGGCCTCTTCGCGGCTGCACTTGCGAGCTCATCTGCAATGGCGGCGCCAACAAAACCCCAGGAACGTCTCGATGCCACGCTTTCGGGTTATTCGGCTGGAAAACCGCAATCTTGCATTTCACAATACTCGATTGATTCAGTTGATGTGTTCGATGGCATCGGCCTGCTCTACAAAACGTCGAGCAACCGTTATTATCTGAACATACCGACATCCGGCGCGAGCGCCCTGGATGATCAGGATGTGCTCGTCACGGATAATTGGTCATCGCAGCTGTGCTCCATCGATACGGTTCGTCTGTGGGATCCGCTTTCCCGAATGACGACCGGGTTCGTGAACCTCGGTCCATTCATCCCCTACACCAAGACCAATTAATCTGGGCTACCCGCCCGGATGGAATCCCTGACTTAAAAGGAGAATGTAGATGCGTAGAACTCCCTTTATCTCCACCGCGATGGCCGCACTCCTCATAACGGCGTCCGCCTGCTCGCAAGCTGGAACGACGCCGACAGGAACGGGTGATCCAGTCCATAGCGTCACCAACAAGGCGAAGAACCAGGCCGCAGTTAAGAGTGTCGATGAGGCTTTCCGCGCGATGCGTGAAATCCGCGCCGCACGGTTTGCCATCTTCGATGGTTCGACGGAGGCGGCCCAGACGCTCGTCGATGCCGCGTTGAACGACATAGAAAAGGCAAAGAGTACCGCTGCAGACGCAATGCCCGCAAATGCAAAGGCTGGCATGGCGCCAGACCTCGCGCCCTTCGATGTCTGGATGGCGGTTGGCGAAGATTATGTGCTGACGCCCGCAAAGCAGCAAAGCATCGCCAAGGCGAACGAGCACCTTGCCAAGGGCGATCAGCAAAAGGCCGCTGAAACCCTTAGGCTTGCGAACATCAACATCCTGACAAATGCGGCGATGGTTCCCACTGTTTCGGCAGCTGAGCATCTGACCGAAGCATCGCAGCTGCTGAAGGCCGGCAAGTTTTACGATGCAAATCTGGCGCTGAAGGCGATCGAAGACAGCGTGATCATCCAATCCTTCGATGTCGATGGCGTTCCGCAGGCCAAGGCAGCGGCGAAGGCGATGCCAAGTGCCGGGCCTGCCAAGGCGGCGCCGAAACCCGCTCACTAAAGACTTCCTAGACCCCCTGAACCGGCTGGCCCACTCCCTGGCCAGCCGGCTTTTTTACAGGCCACTAAGGCCACAAAAAGTCTCACGCGCTGACGCTATGAGCGCCGCAAGAGCCGTTGCGCTGTGGCGCTCCAAAACCTCTGAAATCCGGCATCTTTTCTGCAAAACCTATCCGCTTTGACGGGCGGCGCGGCGCACCTGGCGCGCGCGTGGACCAAGGCGCTTTTCAGCATCGCAAATCTGACATTTCCGTAATGGTGGGGATAGAGTTCAGAAATCACGACTGTCCGAATAGCGGGCATGGCCAATCGGTCATGCAACACACCCCTTGTCGTTTTTGAAAGGACAGAATGATGCGCATCTTAACCCACCCGAATGTGGCGCGGGCCGTTACAGCTTCGGCTTTGTTGGCGATTGCGGCCAGTGCGGCATCCCCCGCTGCTGCTGCCAACCCGAATGCCCCGATCACCAAAGCCGATGTTCTTCAGGCAGAAACCGCCTGGGGAAATGGCATTGTGCAAATCGGAGACGTCTTCACCAAAGGTGGGGACTATAAGGCGGCGGCAGCGGCGTTCATTGCAAAGCACTATGCCTACAAGGACGGCACGGTTCTGTTCAAGCCAACCAAGGCGGCCGTGGATGAGTTTCGCGAAGACAAAGACCAGGCCCTTTCCTACTTTGTCGGCGGATCCGAGCCGGAAGACCATGGCTTTGCGATCACGCCCTGGTCGAAGGTCCGTTTCGATACCAAGGGCATCTATATCGACAAGGACAAGGATAGCGCCGTCGCGATGGGGAACTATTATTTCACCAACGCAAAAACGGGGCAGGATGTGAAGGTTGATTTCACCATGGGCTTCAAGCGGGCGCCGAAGGATGGCCATCTTGAGCTGTTCCTGCACCATTCCTCACTGCCCTACGAAGCGGAACATTGATCCACCTGCGATAGGATGAAAGGCGGGCTGCGGGCCCGCCTTTCTTCATCTGCCGACGAGAATCGGATCGGCATCTGCCCGGACGCGCTGCGCGGTGACAGCTGGCGGGCTCCCTGGAGAAAATCATGAAGAAAATTGTTTACGTGTCCGCTGTTGCAGCGGGACTGTTAAGTGCGATTCCGGCCTTTGCCAAACCGGTACAAGTGAAGCCGATTGTAGAGGCCCGGCTGCGCTACGAGGATGATAAACAAGAAGGCATCAAGGACACAGCCAATGCTGTAACCATGCGGGTGCGTGCAGGCGCGCAGGCCAAGACCGGCCATTTCCTGTTGCTCGCCGAGGGCGAGGGAACACTCGGTCTTGCGAACGGATATAATGACGGATTGAACGGCAAGAATAACTTCCCCATCGTGGCGGACCCCCAAAATATCGAGCTGAACCGTCTGCTCATTCAATATTCGGGTTTGCCAAAGACCGTCGTCACCGTCGGCCGCCAGCGGATCGCCCTTGATGATCAACGCTTTGTCGGGAACGCAGGTTGGCGACAGAATGAGCAGACCTTCGACGCCGCGCGGATCGAATGGACCGGGATCAAGGATGTGAAGGCGGATATCACCTACGCCAACGCCGTCCGGACGATCTGGGGCGTGAACGGCTTTGGATTTCGGCAGCCAGCAATCGACGGCAACAATGTGTTCGCCAATCTCAGCTACAAAAACAAAGTCTGGGGTCTGACCGGCTTTGCCTATCTGGTCGATCAGGATGAAGCGGCTGTGCAGAACTTCCGGGAGTCGAGCCAAACCTATGGCGTGCGTGGAACAGCCGCCATCCCGCTTAATCCGGTCGCGAAACTCAATCTCGCTGCAAGCTATGCCAACCAGAGGGACTATCATCGCAATCCCAACAACTACACGGCCAACTATTATGCAGGGGAAGCCGCGCTTGATGCCAAAGGCTTTAGGCTGACATCCGGCTTTGAGGTGTTAGGCGCAGATAATGGCGCGGCCTTTACCAGCTTTCAAACGCCGCTCGCGTCCCTCCACAAGTTCAATGGCTTTGCTGACAAATTCCTGACCACGCCGCCCAACGGCCTGCGCGACTATTATCTTGGGGCAAGTTACAGCTTCCCCCATGTCACGGCTTTGTCGGGGCTCAACCTCGCCACCAGCTGGCACTCGTTTTCGTCAGACCGTCTGGGACAGAAATACGGAACCGAATGGGACATGGTCGGCGGTTTCAAGCTCAACAAGCAGCTTAACCTGATCGGTAAATATGCGAGCTACAATAGCCAGGGCGGCGGCAATTTTGCCGGCGACGCCGATACAAAGAAGCTCTGGGTAGAGTTGGATTACACCTTCTAAACACGGTCCCGGCGGCGAGGCGAAGCGCGCTGATTGAAACCCTGTTTCATCAACGGCGCAGAAGCCCCGCCGCCAACCGACGCGTCCAGAGCGCCCGACGGCCTTGTGATATCGGCCCGCGCTGAAGGCCGACTATCTGCCCTCCGCATCCTCCAACCAGAGCGGCGCCCGCCCAAAATCGTCCTCCCCAAAAGGAACGTCGTTGAAGATATAGGGATAATAAAAAGACCGGAGGCGCTTATGGAAAGCGCGGATGCGATCCTGATAGGCCAATTGCGCAGTCAAATCGGTTCGCGCGATGCGATGCGCAAGATATTGTGTGCCAATCGCCGGAAGAACGAAGGCCAGCCGCTCCGTCCAGAGATCCCGCGCTTCCAGCCCATGGCGATAGGCGCGAACCTGATCGGCCACGCTCAAATCGCCGAGATGCTGGAAGGCGAAATACCATTTCCAGTGAAAGCCCCCTTCAACAGGCTTGGTCCCGCGCCACTCCGGATGGTGTCGGAAAAACGCCTCCATCGTTTGGGCCTTGGGCTTGTCCCACCCGCTGTGAACAGCCTCCCGCTGGGCAAGCGTAAGTTCTACCCCCTGACGCACGGGAAAGGCGCCGTTGACGGCAAGCAAAGCCAGCGCCGGCAGGATGAGCGTGAGTGTCAGCCAGCTTCCGGCAAGCGAGGCGGCATTGGCAACCGACCCCATGCCGCGGCGCGATAGGAGCAGGCAAAGCCCGGTCCAAAACAGCAGATAGAGCAGGACCATCGCGCTCAGCAGCAGCAGGTCCGCCGCAGCGGCGCCGGACAACACCCCCCCGACGATGAGCGGAAGAATGAGCCCTCCCGCAATCAGCCCGACCCGCAACCCGATGCGACGGGCCCACAAGCCCCGTTCATTAATGGCGGATACCCGCAGGAAATCCAAGCGCCCCGCCTCTCGCTCTCCCGACTTCAAATCGTGAAGCAGCACAATCAGGAACAAGGGCGCGAGGTATGTCAGCACGAAGGCCCAATCGAAACGACCCGGCAACGCCATTTCCGCGTTATAATTCTCGCCCTCGTTGATCTGACTTTCGAGCGCCAGTGCGCGGACGCGCAAAACAAACGGCGCCACATCGCGCTGTCCGAGTGCGGCAAAGGCAAGCGGCGAAGGCGCGTCCCAAGTGGCATGAAAGGTGTAATAGGCCGCGTTTCCGGCATCGCCATCTTTGGACGCCCAAGAGCGCACCGCATTTACATCCTCCACCTGCTGCGGCTTTATCCGCGCAATAATGTCATGCTGACGCGCAACCTCGGCCATGCCCGCCCAGACTGCCGCTGCAGACAGAAACAGGACCAGCACCAGCGTGGGCACGGCAATGCGCTGCCGCAGCAGCAGGCGAAGTTCGTGGCCGAGCAGACCTGTCATAACGCCGCCTCCAGACGACGGATGGCGATCCGCACGCCAAAGCCCGCCATCACCAGCCAGACTAGGAGCAAAGCGGCCCCGGTCAGGGCGCTCTCCAACTTCTCGGAAATTGTCGCCCCCCGATACGCGAAATCTGGCACGTCATGCCAATGTTTGGGGTCAATCCGCACGCGTCGCCCGGCGTCCGGATCCTTGTTGCGATTGCTGTCATCTCCGAAGGTGACCGCTTCGGCCTGAAGGCGGTTGAGGCGCTGCACAATGTCGAAGCGATAGGCCTCTGCCTGCTTCAGGAAGCGCCGGTGCCCATCAAGGTCCGAACCTGACAAGGCCATGGAGAAATTACGTAACGCAATGGCTGGGCTGACCAGCCCAAAGGCCGCGACGATCGCGCCCTGCTTGCGCTCTGCGGCGAACTGTCGTTCGGCGTAATCGTCAAACAGGCGCGACGTTAGCTTTTCGCCTTCCAGCGCGAGCAGCCCACGATAATTGACGGGCAGATCCTCCACACGATCAACACCATATTGCTTGAGGACACGCGCCTTGAAGGCCGCGAAATGGGGGTCGTCCGGATTGTGGCTGTCGCCGATGCGGCGCAGGTCGCGCTGGATGGCGATGTCCGTCTCCAACCGTGTCGGCACAGGTGCGAACGCCAAGGCAACATCAGGCGCCACCCGTGGAATGAGGATAACTGTTGTGGCCCATAGGCCGAGCAGCACCATCAAAGCGGTGCGTGCCTGGCGTGCAAGGCTGGAGGCGATCACGATGATCAACACCCAAGCCGCGAGATAGACAGCGTAGAAGAGGCCAAGGCCCAAGGCGGCGACTATCGGGGCGCCTTCCAGGAAGGTTAGCCAAAGAAGTGCTGCCACCGCCGGAGCGAGCATGAGACCAGCCACACGCCCCAAGGCCAAGGCCTTACCGAAGATCAGGCTTTGTGCGGTCACGCCATGTGCGGACAGAAGCCGGATTGTCCCCGCCTCCCGCTCTCGCGCCACCACGCCAAAACCAATGAACACCAGAACAAGCGGGGCCAAAACCTGCAGCACAAAAGCAGGGGTCAGCTGACCAAAGCGCGCGAGCAATGATGACTGGCGGACATCCCCAAAATTGGCGCTGTTCTGGCGGTGGCCTTCCAGAAAAATCGTGCTGCCGGTGAAGGCATCAACACCCGGGTCGAACGCCGCCAAGGCGGGCAAGGGACGGAAAACAAAATGCCCATAATGCACCATGCGGTGCGGGTGCCGTGCCGGCTGCCCATCAAACTCCTGATCCGCCTGCGCCTGAAACCGGGCCCGAAGGTCATCATTCGCGTCCCGGTGTGCGATCGACGTGAGCGTGGCAATGACGGACAATGCGATCAGGATCAGCAAGGCAAGTTGCGCAACCCGGCTTCGGCGCATCAACCGCCATTCATTGTCGGCCACCAGCCTGACCGTGGTCATGCAGCCGCAACCTCGCCATAACGATGGTGCAGCGCCAGCACGTCCATGCCCTTGGAAGGGACGACTTCTTCCACAATCTGACCGGCCGCGAGAAAGCCGATGCGATCGGCACAGTCGGCCGCGCCAAGCAGGTCATGCGTGACCATCAATATGGCGGTGCCGCGTGCCTTTAATCGTGTGACAAGCGCGTTGAAGTCTGCAGTTGCCCTTGGGTCGAGACCGCTGGTGGGTTCATCAAGCAGAAGGACGGGAACATCGCGCAGCACCGCCATGGCAATCGCCACTTTCTGGCGCATCCCTTTTGAAAAGCCGCCGATGCGCAGCGCCCTTGCCTCTGGCTGAAGACCCGCATCATCCAATGCCGCGTCCATGGCGTCGCGGCTGGGTTCCTTGCCAGACAGAGCCATGAAATATGAGATATTCTCATAGGCGGACAATTGATCATAAAGCGCCACATTTTCCGGAAGATAGGCAATCTCCCGCCGGGCCCGCTCCGCATTTTCGACCGGATCAATGTCGGCGACAAGGATCTGTCCGGCGTCGGGCTTCAAAAAACCAAGCAAGGCCGCGACCGTTGTTGATTTCCCCGCGCCATTCCCCCCCAGCAGGGCATAAACCTCGCCCGCATGCACCGCCAGCGACAAACCACGCAGCACGGGCCTGGCCCCGCGTGTCAACGCGACATCTTTGATGGATATTCTCGGTGCGGCGGTTGGGGCAGTGGTCATGAACACCTTGATTGCGTGGTTCCCGCAGATTGTCAACGCGACGTTATATTGTCTTATTGACTCCGTTGGTCGGGCATTTAAGGAGACATGATACAAAATATCATTCTGGGCAATTTCCGGGGACATCCATGACGCACATGAGCATCCGCACTCTCATCATGACTTCAGCTGCGCTGTTGAGCAGTGCTCCCGCGTTTGCCGAGGCCAGCGATGAGACAAAAGAGATCATCATCACAGGCATCCGTCAAGCCTACCAAGGGGACTTCGAACCGCGTGAAACGCCCCAATCCATCGCGACCATCAACAGCCAAGCCATCGCCGATAGCGGTGCGGTGCGATTGGCCGAGGCCTTGGACCTAAACGCCTCTGTCTCGCGCCAGAACAATCTTGGCGGGTTCTTCGATTCCTTCGCGGTGCGGGGATTTGCCGGAGACGAAAACTTTCCGAGCAATTATCTGGTCAACG
>CAJBSR010000547.1 GCA_903958285.1 uncultured Sphingomonadales bacterium | reverse complement strand
GTTCATGTCCTCGCTGCCGTTATTGACATCCTGTTGCGTCGTCGGAACGTCGCGTCCGTCAAGAACAGAGATACCCCAAGGTCCGTAATAGTGCTTCTGGGAGTTCATAAGTCCGTCCGTCATGAAGACGAGGTGGCGCGAGACCTGGTAACCCTGCGGCGCGGCAGAATCCCTGTTTGTTGGTCCGAAGATGCCGTCCTGAGAGAGAAGGCGAGCGCCCCAGACCATACCAATGTCGTGCTGGGTGTTAGATGTGGGAATGGCAACCAGCGTATCGGTGTAAGCTTTAAAGGCCGTTTCATCCGCATAGCGCTGAAGCCCCCTCGCTGCCGTTACACAGACGTCGGAAGTGTTTGAGTGTTGAAAGTAAGACGTTCCGCTGGCGGTAGGTCCCCATACAAAATCCGCCAAATGCGGCTTCCAAAACTCGTTCGCGGCAGCGGGAACCAGATCGACCTTCATGTCATTCGCGCCGCTCGGGATAGCGAGAGATGAGGTTGCCGTGATCGTATTGTCTGACTGCGCTTCTTCAATGCAGCCGCGCCATTGGAAGGTCTGCGGGGCAGGCACAGCAATCGTGCTGGTTGACGACTGGCCGGACAATCGCACCGTGACGTTGGTGGTGGTTGCATCCGGGATCGACAAGGTCGTGTTCCAAGTTGAGCCGCCGGCCTGAAGGGGGGAAACGTCTACCATCCGGACTCCATAGGTCCATCCCGTCACGCTATCCCGCTGAAGCCAGCTGATCGACCTTGTCGACGTCGCTGTTTGCGTGCGGTTATAGGATCCGTTGCCGCGTTCCAGCCAGCATCCATCTGTGCCGCTAATCCTTTGCCAGCGATAGCGATAGCCGGTCACTGTGCGCGGTTCTTGCCGGTTATAGGTCAAGACTTGCTGGCTGGGCGGGTTTGCGGGGTTATAGGTCGCCGGGTTGTTCGTCGTTGCCTGCAAATTGTTCCCCGACAGGGTGCCCGCAACGTCCGTCCGTGCGATCATCGTCGTGCCGCTGTTCGCAAGGTTGTTCGTCGCCGAGCATGCACCGGCAGTGTTCGCCGTCGCATGACGATATCGATAATTTGTGCCGCTGACGGTAATTGTGGTTGAGGCGTTTGTACCAAGCAAGGCCCAGCCAGTGAAACCGGTTTGGGTGTTGAACGAGGTTGGCATGGTCGCAGGGGTAAACCCAGACCAACCGCTAAGCCCGGATTCTGTACCTAAAGTATAGGTCCAGACCTGGCTGATTGTAGCAATGCGGGTGCGGTAAGGCGCGGTATCTGCCATCCAGTTGTTGTTCAGAAGGCTGCCGACATTGACGTTCGTCCCATAAGGAACGAACCCGTAGCGGATCCTAGGTCCTTTAATAGGATCAGCCGAACCAGCCCCAAGCGCCTTGTAAAAACTTATGGCCGCCGACTTGAGACCCTCAATCTTACTGACGGTATCGCCTGAGGGCGTGGCGAGCATGGACCCAGAAACGTCGAGAACAAACATCACGTCCGCATTTGGGACCGAAAGAACAGCTGTGCATGAGGCGTCGACTGAAAAATCTTCGCGACCGAAGATCTTCATGACAGTTGCTGGCACAACGGCCGTTGCTGTGCCGACGACTTTGTTATCCGTGCCGCCGTAGCTGCGCGTCACGCTCGTTGCGCCAAAAGAACCGGCGGGAAAGTTGGCATCAAAATACTGGTTGCCCATGGTCTTGTCATCGTTGGACGGAGACGCTCCTGTCATCCCCCTGCGCGCGGCAATGGCGCCAGCGTCACAGGCGTTCTGAAGGCGCGTCTGCACCATGTAGATGCGGCTGAGGTCAACGGCACCGCCCACCATGGCCGCCATTGGAAAGACGAGGAAGCCGAGCAGCGGCATGACGTTACCGGCCTGATTCTTGGCCAGCCGCGTCAGGAATCCCGAATTCTGCGCCTTTTTCAAAGCCTTGCCCCTGTTGATGTTCATACTTGCCCCACCAGAAACTCTTGTTCACTAGGGGCTATGCGTCAGACAGGGCTAACGTCGGTTGAAAGAGCACGGTTAACGCGTGGTAATGGTTAAAGACCCGGATCGGTTGCTTTCGCTCGCTTATGCGGGGGCAAAGCTGCGCCCGAAGCTCGAACTCGTCTTTGCATTGGATGAAGCCTTGGCGGACATCTTGCGCACGGTGCGGGAGCCCCTGATCGCGCAAATCCGCCTTGCCTGGTGGCGCGATCAGCTTGAGGCGCGGGCGGCGGGCAGGGACGCCGCGCCCGAGCCACTTCTCCTCCGTATTGGTGCGACCCTTGGCCAGTCGGGGACCGCATCGTTGGTGGATCTGCCATCCGCTTGGGAGAACCTTCTGGAAGATCCGCTGGAAATTGAGGCGGTTAGGCGCTTTGCGGACCTGCGCAGCGCCGCCTTGGCTCCGGTTTTCAACAGTCCGGCGTTAACCATAGGGTTGCGCTTCTGGGCGCTGGTGGACTTTGCCTTCCATTGTTCCGATCCGCAGCTGGCAGCGCAGGTCGCGGATGCGGCAAAGCGGCTGGAGCCGGATCTACTGAAGCCCTTGCCCCGGTCCGCGCGTGTTCTCATCGGGCTGGCGCGGGATGATCTGGCACATCCGGAAGCACGTCGACCGGGCTCCCCCAGACGCCTACTGCGCGCCTTCCGCCACGCCGTCTTGACGTCATAGCTGGACAGCGCGGAGGCAATCTCTATCATGTCGCATTCATACAAAGAGGTGCGATATGTGGCGGTATCTTGGCGGTGCGGCATCCATGTTGGTGCTGATGGGGATTGGTTTCTTCCTTGTCCGGGAAATGGCGGCAAGCCAGGTGCCGTTGCCGCCCGCGCCTGCTGAGACGGCGGACTCAGGCTCTGGAGCGCCCTTAAAAGCGCCTGCCGCTGATGAGGCGACCAAAGAGGAAAAGCGCTTCAACCGCACCGACAAGGACAAGAACGGGGCCATCGCCAAGGCGGAGTTCCTGTTCACGCGCCAGCGCGCCTTTGCCCGGCTCGACACCAATGGCGATGGCACCATCTCGTTCGATGAATATGCAGCCAAGACGTCTGAGAAGTTCGCCAAGGCCGATGGCGACAAATCCGGCGTGCTGAACAGGCGGGAGTTTGCGACAACGCGCGTCATCCGCAAGGCGAAGCCGGCGCGGGCGGATTGTCCTCCGCCTGAAAAATCG
>CAJBSR010000546.1 GCA_903958285.1 uncultured Sphingomonadales bacterium | reverse complement strand
GCTGAGCGCCGCTTCCGCCTGCTGGACGGCATGGCCTGTGCCCAGCTGCGGCTCCTGCACAGCCAGGACCGCCGTGTCTTTCAGCGCCGCTTCAAGCTGCTCCTTGCCGGAACCGACAATGACAACCTTCTTTGCAGGCTTCAGCGCATCGACTGCGTCGAGCAAATGCATCAGCATCGGCCGCCCGGCGATCGGGTGGAGCACCTTATGCAGGTCAGATTTCATGCGGGTGCCCTTGCCCGCGGCAAGGATGATGGCGGCTACGTCTGTCATAAGCGGCACTTGCCACCAAATTCTTGCCGTTTCCATAGCGGGACGCCAAGAGAACAGGATGACAGGGGAAATTCCGTTCAACATCGTTGGCTTTGATCTGGACGGCACCTTGCTCGATTCCAGTTTTGAGCTGGCGGAGTCGCTCAATCACGCGCTCAGCTTCGGCGGGCGGCCGGAGATTACAGGCTCGGTCAAACACCTCGTCGGCATGGGCGCGCGGCATATGCTGGAAATGGCGCTCGCGCAGCAGGGCGACGTAGACCGCGATGAGGTCCGCCGCCTGATGCCCGTTCTAATAGAGCATTATGAGGCCAATTTAGGCCACAACTGTCCGCCCTTTCCGGGGCTTATCAACGCGCTCGACCAACTGGCGGGCACCGGCAAAACATTGGCCGTCGTCACCAACAAATTTGAAAACCTCGCCGTCAAACTACTCCGCAATGTTGGGATGCTTGACCGCTTTGCGACGGTGATCGGCGGGGACACGATGGGAACAGGCCGCGGCAAGCCGATGGCCGACCCGATTGTGGAAATGATGGTGCGCTGCGGCGGCGGTTCCGCAGTATTCGTCGGAGACAGCATCCACGATATCAGCGCTGCGACCGCAGCAGGCATCCCCAGCATCGCTGTCAGCTTCGGGTTTCTCCACCAGCCGGTTGAAGAGCTCGGCGCCACTGCCGTCATCGACCATTATGACGATCTTATCCCAACGCTTCAGCGGATCGGCTGATGCCCCTTGCGCCATTTGGTGAACAAGTGGCGGGCGAGCATCAGCGGGGGCATCCGGATCCAGTGGGACCGCAGGTAAAAGGCAAAGCGCAGCAGCTTCGCCTTGTCCTGCCCCCAGCCATTCCGGGCCAAGAGCCGCCCTGTGTAGAACAAATCGCCCCGCCGCCCCTGCCAGGCGAGATAGGCATCCACCGGCGTTTCATAGATGTGGTGTGACAGCCTGAGCGCGCGCGAGACATAGCGGGTGACTTTGTGATGGCGAGACCGCGCCAAGAGCCGATCCCAAAAGCCGTCGCATTCCGCAAATTCGCGCAACATCCGGTCGATGTCCCAGAGGTTGCGAAGGCCGCCGGATAAATCCCCATCGGCAAACAGGTGCAGCACGGCATGGATCACCATGTCTTCCGGGCAAGGCGTGGACAGGCCATTGCCCAGATCAACCGCATCGCCGATCAGCGCTGCCGCATCCGGTCGTGCGCGGGCGGTGAGCGGCAGGATCGTGTGGTGCACATCAATCATCCGGTCGCGCGCTTTGTGGATCAGCGGCGGCAGCTCATGCATATGGTCGCGGTAATAGGCTTCGTCATAATCGTCCTGCTTCACCCATTCCCAACCGGCCGCAAGCAGCGCTGCTTCAGCATCGTCTATGCGATCGCGCGGCACGAGAATATCGAGATCGCCGACGAGACGCCCCCGGCCTGCGTCCATGCCAGCTGCGAGGTAGGCGGTACCTTTCAGTAAGAGCACAGGCAGCCCAAGAGGCGCCAGCGCCTGACGCGCCATCTCCGCCTCCCACAGCGCCTGTCGCCGGTCGGTTTCCGCCGCACGTCGGGCCCGGTCGAGCACGCGCGCCGCCGTCTCCGGGACGTCCAATCCCGCCAAGCGATGTGCGAGGGCGCCCAACAAACGCTCGGCCTGCGCGATGGTCAGCATCGCCGTCCACTGATGCGGGCGCAACTGCGCCGCGCGGGACGGGTCAGCCAGCACCCAAGCGAGGATGCGTGCATCCCTCATGTAAGCTCTGCCCAAAGCTCATCGACAAATGCCAGGGCGGTTTTTGTATCGGGATAATCGATCGCACAGGCAGGGATGCCCTGCACAAGATGGGTCAGCGCCTCAAAGCCACGCTCCCCCAGCATCGTATAATTGGTGGAGGCTTGGGTGAGCCGCACAAAGACTTCGCTTGGCGGCACGGGGCGAACATCACGCGCCAAGCCAAAGCGCGGGAACAGCAGCAAGGCCGGCTTGCCGCTCTCCCCCATGCGCCGGATGGCCTCGGTGGGTGGCTTCAG
>CAJBSR010000545.1 GCA_903958285.1 uncultured Sphingomonadales bacterium | reverse complement strand
TACGAAGTCGCGACCTTCTACACCATGTACAACATGGCGCCGGTCGGGAAATTCCACGTGCAGGTCTGCGGCACCACGCCCTGCATGTTGCGCGGATCAGACGATGTTCTGGCAGCCTGCAAGTCCAAGGGCCTCGTCAAGGGCGGCACGACAGCCGACGGCTTGTTCACGCTGAACGAAGTTGAATGTCTGGGCGCCTGCGCCAACGCGCCGATGGTGCAGATCAACGACGATAATTTCGAGGATCTGACCTTTGACAGCATGTCCGCGATCCTTGAGGCGCTAGCGACTGACAAGCCGGTGAAGATCGGCCCGCAGATTGACCGGCAAACGAGCTGTCCCGAGGGCGGGCCGACGACCTTGAAGGACATGGTGAAAGCCAATCATGATTATCGAGGGGATTGGTGATGGACGACGAGACCAACAGCAAGGCTTGGACTGGCGACTATCCAAATCATGCTCGTGCGCCATTCACAGTGCGTAATGGCAAGCAAGTTCTGAAGGTTGTTCTGATTATAGTAGTGTTTGCCTTCTTCGTGGCTGGACTGCTCGCTTCAGGAGTGTTGATCTGATGCTCGCTGACAAAGATCGCATCTTCACCAACCTCTACGGTTTCCAGCCGTGGACGCTAGATGCCGCCAAGAAGCGCGGATGCTGGGATAACACCAAGAAGCTGCTCGCCACAGGCCAGGATGAGATCATTGAGATCATCAAGGCATCGGGCCTGCGCGGGCGCGGCGGTGCCGGCTTCCCGACGGGGATGAAGTGGAGCTTCATGCCCAAGGCGCCGACGCCGGAACGTCCCAACTTCCTCGTCATCAACGCCGACGAATCCGAGCCCGGTTCGTGCAAAGACCGTGAGATCATCCGGCATGATCCGCACCGCCTGATCGAAGGCGCGCTGATCGCCGGTTTCGCAATGCGCGCACGTGCCGCCTACATCTACATCCGCGGTGAGTTCATCTACGAAGCCAAGGTGCTGCAGGCGGCGGTCGAAGAAGCCTATGCCGCAGGGCTGGTGGGCAAGAATGCCTGCAAGTCCGGCTATGACTTTGACGTCTTCGTCCACCGGGGCGCAGGCGCGTACATCTGCGGTGAAGAAACCGCGATGATCGAAAGTCTGGAAGGCAAGAAGGGCCAGCCGCGCCTGAAGCCGCCATTCCCGGCGGGTGCAGGCCTTTATGGCTGCCCGACGACGGTCAACAATGTGGAATCCATCGCCGTCACGCCAACGATCCTGCGTCGTGGTGCTGACTGGTTCAAGAGCTTCGGGCGTGAAGGCAATGCCGGCACCAAGCTGTTCCAGATTTCGGGCCACGTAAACACGCCGTGCACCGTCGAAGAATCGATGAGCATCCCCTTCAAGGAACTCATTGAAAAGCACGCCGGTGGCATCCGTGGCGGGTGGGACAATCTGCTCGCGGTCATCCCCGGTGGTTCGTCCGTGCCTTTGGTGCCTGCCGCGCAGATCATGGACGCGCCGATGGATTTTGACGGGCTGAAGGCGCTGGGCTCTGGCCTTGGCACCGCTGCTGTCATCGTCATGGACAAGTCCACCGACATCGTCCGCGCGATTTCGCGGTTGAGCTACTTCTACAAGCATGAAAGCTGCGGCCAGTGCACACCGTGCCGCGAGGGCACGGGCTGGATGTGGCGCGTCATGGAACGCCTGCGCGAAGGCAAGGCCGATGTGTCGGAAATCGACACGTTGTTCGAAGTCACCAAGCAGGTCGAAGGCCATACTATCTGCGCGCTCGGCGATGCAGCGGCCTGGCCGATCCAGGGCCTGATCCGTCATTTCCGCCCTGAAATGGAGCGGCGTATTGCCGAAGCTAATGGCGGCCAAATGCTGGAGGCGGCGGAGTAAGTTATGCCTAAAGTCACCGTAGACGGCACCGAAATCGAAGTGCCCGCAGGCGCCACTGTCCTTCAGGCGTGTGAGCTGGCGGGCAAGGAAATCCCGCGCTTCTGCTATCATGAGCGGCTCTCCATCGCGGGCAATTGCCGCATGTGCCTTGTGGAAGTCGCACCGGGTCCGCCCAAGCCGCAGGCGTCGTGCGCGCTGCCCGCCACCGAAGGTCAGGTCATCAAGACTGACAGCGCGATGGTCAAAAAAGCGCGCGAAGGGGTGATGGAGTTTCTGCTCATCAACCACCCGCTCGATTGTCCGATCTGCGATCAGGGTGGCGAGTGCGATTTGCAGGACCAGTCGGTGGCTTATGGTCGTGGTGGCTCGCGCTATGACGAGAACAAGCGCGCCGTGACCGAGAAGTATATGGGCCCGCTCGTCAAGACGGTGATGACGCGCTGCATTCAGTGCACGCGCTGCGTCCGCTTTGCCGAAGAAGTGGCGGGGATTGAAGAAATCGGCGCGATTGGTCGCGGCGAGAATATGCAGATCACGAGCTATCTTGAGCGCGCTGTCACCAGTGAGCTTTCGGGCAATGTCGTTGATCTCTGCCCGGTCGGTGCGCTGACATCCAAGCCTTACGCCTTCATGGCGCGGCCTTGGGAGTTGAAGAACACAGCCGCCATTGACGTGATGGATGCCGTGGGCACCAACATCCGCCTCGACAGCCGTGGCCGTCAGGTGCTGCGCGCCGTGCCGCGCATCAATGAAGACGTGAACGAGGAATGGGCGAGCGATAAGACGCGCCACGCGGTCGATGGCCTGGTCCAGCGCCGCCTCGACAAGCCCTTCGTTCGCAAGAATGGCAAGCTCGTCGCGGTCGAATGGGCCGACGCGCTGAAGGCGGTTGCTGCTGCTGCTGATAAGGCCGGCAAGTCTGTCGCGGCCATCGCAGGTGATCAGGTCGATTGCGAAACGATGTTCGCCGCGCGCCAGCTGGTGAAGTCGCTCGGCGGTACGATGCTTGAAGGCCGCCAGACGGGTCTGGCCTATGACACGTCGAGCCTGTCGGCCGTCAACTTCAACACCGGCATCGCGAACATCGAGAATGCCGATGTCATTCTTCTCGTCGGCTCCGACCTCCGCCGTGAAGCGCCGCTCGTCAACACGCGTATCCAAAAGGCTGTCCGCAAGCGCGGCGCCAAGGTGTTCGCGATCGGACCGGATACCGACCTGACGTACAAGGCCGAATTTCTCGGCGCGAACCTTGGCTTGCTCTCCAAGCTGCCCAAGCATGTCGCTGATGCCTTCAAGGTAGCCGAACGCCCCGCGATCATCGTCGGTGGCGGCGCGATGCGCTATGAAGGCGCGCATGGCGCTGCGCTGGCGTTTGCCAAGAAGCACAAGCTTGTGCGGGACGGGTGGAACGGCTTCAACGTCCTCCACTTCGCCGCCGCGCGCATGGGCGGGCTGATGCTCGGCTATGCCTATGAAGGCGGGATCAAGGCGCTGGCTGCGAAGAAGCCAAAGCTGGCCTTCTTCCTCGGCGCGGACGAAGTCGATTATTCGATCTTCGCTGACACCTTCAAAGTCTATGTCGGCCATCACGGCGATGCGGGTGCCCATGCGGCAGACGTCATCCTGCCGGGCGCTGCTTATACTGAAAAATCAGGAACTTACGTCAATCTCGAAGGGCGCGTGCAGCGCGGTGATCGCGCCGTCTTCCCGCCGGGTGATGCGCGTGAGGACTGGTCGATCTTCCGGGCCCTGTCTGACCTGACGGGCAAGGTGCTGCCGTTTGACAGCCTCGATGCGCTGCGCGTCGACATGGCGAAGGCCTTGCCTGCCTTGGGCCGTGAAGGTCTGGCCACCTATGGCTGGGATGTGCCGTCACTGCCCGACAAGGCGAGCGCCGACATTGCCGATTATCCGATCAAGGATTTCTACCTGACCAACGCCATCTGCCGCGCTTCGGAAACGATGCAGCGCTGCTCATCGGAACTGGTCCACGGGGAAGAATGGCTGGAGGCCGCGGAATGACTCTGCCAAATCCGTTTGTCCTGAGCTTGTCGAAGGACCGTTCTTCTTCTTTGCACCTCGGCCTCAAGGCAGGGCAGGGCTTCGACAAGCTCAGCCCAAACGGTGTATTGGGACAGTCGGGAGGGGTTAAATGACCGAGTGGTTCCAATCAACCTGGATGGGGCCAGCCTTGGGCTGGTTCGTCTCCACGACGATCCTCATCCTCATGATCGCGCTGCCGCTGATGTTGGCCGTCGCCATGATCATCTACGCCGACCGTAAGATCTGGGCGGCGATGGCGCTGCGCCGGGGTCCGAACGTCGTCGGTCCGCTCGGCCTGCTCCAATCCTTTGCAGACGGCCTGAAGGTCATGCTGCAGGAAACGATCATCCCGTCGGCGGCGAACCGTGGCCTGTTCCTGCTTGCGCCGATCATCACCTTCACCGTCGCGCTGATCGTCTGGGCGGTCATCCCGTTCGGCGAGGGCATGGTGTTGGCCGACATCAACGTCGGCCTGCTCTACCTGCTCGCGGCGTCCTCGCTGGGCGTCTACGGCGTGATCATTTCGGGTTGGGCGTCCAACTCCAAATATCCCTTCTATTCGGCGCTTCGTGCCGCTGCACAGATGGTGTCTTATGAAGTCTCGATCGGCTTTGTGCTGATCTCGGTCGTCCTCTGGGCGGACAGCTTCAACCTCTCGACCATCGTGCTGGCGCAGCAGGCGCATGTCTTTGGTTTCCTCAACGGCTTCGGTTTCAACCCGCTGCTCTTCCCGATGGCGGTGGTGTTCCTCATCTCGGCGCTTGCTGAAACAGCCCGCGCGCCGTTCGATTTGACCGAAGCGGAATCGGAACTCGTCGCCGGGTACCAGACCGAATATTCGAGCATGTCCTTCGCGCTCTTCTGGCTCGGCGAATATGCCAATGTGCTGTTGATGTGCGCGCTCAATGCCATCCTGTTCTGGGGCGGCTGGCTGCCTCCCGTTGATTGGGCACCGCTTTATGCCGTTCCCGGCATCATCTGGTTCTTTGCCAAGATCCTCATCTTCTTCTTCGTCTTCTCATGGATCAAGGCGACGGTGCCACGCTATCGCTATGACCAGCTGATGCGGCTCGGCTGGAAGATCTTCCTGCCCATTTCGCTGATCTGGGTTTTCCTCGTTTCCGGTTATCTGATGCTGACAAGGTACGGCGCATGAGTGTGATTGCTCACTACATCAAGACGTTCACCCTTTGGGAGTTCGTGAAGGCGCATTGGCTGACCTTGAAGTATTTCTTCAAGCCCAAGGCGACGATCAACTATCCCTATGAGCGCAACCCGCTGTCTCCGCGTTTCCGTGGCGAACATGCGTTGCGCCGTTATCCCAACGGGGAAGAGCGCTGCATCGCGTGCAAGCTGTGCGAAGC
This sequence comes from uncultured Sphingomonadales bacterium, assembly GCA_903958285.1. Taxonomy (GTDB): domain Bacteria; phylum Pseudomonadota; class Alphaproteobacteria; order Sphingomonadales; family Sphingomonadaceae; genus Aquisediminimonas. The sequence continues at coordinate 3,449 of CAJBSR010000545.1, read as the reverse complement.
GGTGTGCCCGGCGCAGGCGATCACCATTGAGGCCGAGCCGCGCGAGGACGGCAGCCGCCGCACCACGCGTTACGACATTGACATGACGAAGTGCATCTATTGCGGCTTCTGTCAGGAAGCCTGCCCGGTGGACGCTATTGTGGAAGGTCCGAACCTCGAATTTTCGACCGAAACGCGTGAAGAGCTGCTGTATGACAAGGACAAGCTCCTTTCGAACGGTGACCGCTGGGAACGTGCCATCGCTGCGAACCTCGCAGCTGACGCGCCGTATCGGTAAGGGAAGAGGGGGGAGACCATGATCCAGGCTTTTGCCTTCTACCTGTTCGCCGCTGTCGTCATCCTTTCGGGTGCACTGACGGTCTTGTCGCGCAATCCAGTCCATAGCGTGCTGTGGCTGATCCTCGCCTTCTTCAACGCGGCGGGCCTGATGGTCCTCGTGGGCGCGGAATTCATCGCGATGCTGCTCGTCATCGTCTATGTCGGTGCGGTCGCAGTGCTGTTCCTGTTCGTCGTCATGATGCTCGACATCGACTTCGCAGAATTGCGCAGCGGCTTTGTCCGCTACGGGTTCTTCGGTTTGTTGGTGGCGTTGGTTTTGGCCGCAGAGATGATCATCGCGGGCGGTGCCTGGAGCGCGGGGAGCCTTGAGCTGTCGCAGCGCGCGGCGCCAACGTCCGGCGATCTTCCGAACATCGAAGCGATGGGTGCGCTCATCTATTCCAAATATCTCTATATTTTTGAAGCCGCTGGCCTGGTGCTCCTCGTCGCGATGATCGGTGCGATTGTGCTGACCCACCGCGAGCGCAAGGACGTCCGCCCGCAGAATATCTCGGATCAGGTCAAGCGCCGTCCGCAGGATGCTGTGCGCAATGTGGACCAGCCGGTTGGGCAGGGGGTAGAACTATGATCGGGATCCAGCATTATCTGGTCGTCTCGGCGATCCTGTTTACGATGGGGGTGCTCGGCATCTTCATCAACCGGAAGAACATCATCATCATCCTGATGGCGATTGAGCTCATCCTGCTTTCGGTGAACATCAATCTTGTCGCGTTCAGCGCCTTTTTGGGTGATCTGGTCGGGCAGGTGTTCGCCATGTTTGTGCTGACCGTGGCGGCGGGCGAAGCGGCCATTGGCCTTGCCATCCTCGTCATTTACTTCCGCGGACGCGGATCGATTGCGGTTGATGATGTCAACCGGATGAAGGGCTAACGCGCCGTGGAAACCATCAAGCTTATCGTTTTCCTGCCGCTCTTGGCTGCGCTCATCGCGGGTCTTGGCAACCGGATGATCGGCAATGTCGCGGCCAAGGTCGTGACGACCGCTGCGCTGTTCATCTCCTGCGCGCTCAGCTGGCCGATTTTCCTGTCGTTTCTCGGCGGCCATGCCGAAGCGCAGGTCGTGCCGGTGCTGGATTTCATCCGCTCGGGTGATCTGAACGTCCAATGGGCGTTGCGCGTTGATACCCTGACGGCGGTCATGCTGGTCGTGGTGACAAGCGTATCGAGCCTCGTTCACCTCTACAGCTGGGGCTATATGTCCGAAGACCCCAGCCAGCCGCGCTTCTTCGCCTATCTCTCGCTCTTCACCTTCGCGATGCTCATGCTCGTGACGGCGGATAGTCTGGTGCAGATGTTCTTCGGCTGGGAAGGCGTGGGCCTCGCGTCCTATCTTCTCATCGGTTTCTGGTATCACAAACCCAGCGCGAATGCGGCGGCCATCAAGGCGTTTGTCGTCAACCGCGTCGGCGATTTTGGCTTCTCGCTGGGTATCTTCGGTGTGTTCCTCGTGTTCGGCACCGTATCGATCCCTGAAATTCTGGAAGCGGCGCCGGGCTATGCCGGTTCGACCATCGGTTTCCTCGGCTATCGCATTGATACGATCACCTTGCTCTGCATCCTGCTGTTCATCGGCGCGATGGGCAAATCGGCGCAGCTCGGGCTCCACACTTGGTTACCGGACGCGATGGAAGGGCCAACGCCGGTTTCGGCGCTGATCCATGCAGCCACGATGGTCACCGCAGGCGTGTTCATGGTCTGCCGCCTGTCGCCGCTGTTTGAACTGTCCGAAGTCGCGACGAACCTCGTCACCTACGTAGGCGCGGCAACCGCATTGTTCGCCGCGACCGTCGGCACAACGCAAACCGACATTAAGCGCGTCATCGCCTATTCGACCTGTTCGCAACTCGGCTATATGTTCTTCGCAGCAGGCACTGGTGCTTATGGCGCGGCGATGTTCCACCTCTTCACGCACGCCTTCTTTAAGGCGCTGCTGTTCTTGGGCGCCGGCTCGGTCATCCATGCCATGCATCATGAACAGGACATGCGGTACTATGGCGGCCTGCGGAAGCATATTCCGTTCACCTTCTGGGCAATGATGGCGGGTACCCTCGCGATCACCGGCGTCGGAGTGATCGGCGTGTTCGGATTTGCAGGCTTCTATTCCAAGGACGCGATCATCGAAGCAGCGTTCGCCAGCGGCACCGAAGCGGGTGGCGTGGCCTTCGCGGTCGCCGTGTTCGCAGCCCTGCTGACAAGCTTCTACAGCTGGCGTCTCATTTTCCTCACCTTCTACGGCAAGCCCCGCTGGTCGCAGTCGGAGCATATCCAGCATGCGGCACATGATGCCCATGGTCACGATGATCATGCACACGGCCATGACGATCATCACGGCCACGCGCAGGATGATGACGGGACGCTTGGCTATCACCCGCATGAAAGCCCGCTGCCGATGCTTGTTCCGCTCGCGGTGCTGACCGTTGGCGCGGTCTTTGCCGGTTACGGCTTCCACCATGCATTTATCGGCGCGGAGGAAGGTGCTGCGTTTTGGCAGGGTAGCCTCGCCTTTGACGCGCACCTGATGCATGCCATGCATGAAGTGCCGCTGCTGGTGAAGCTGTCGGCGACCATCGTCATGATCCTCGGCCTCGCCATTGCATGGCTGGCCTATATCAAGGACACGACGATCCCCGCGCGCTTCACCGCGACCTTCCCCGCCATTTACCAGTTCCTGCTGAACAAGTGGTATTGGGATGAGCTGTACAACATTCTGTTCGTGAAACCGTCGCTGTGGCTGGGCCGCATCCTTTGGAAGAAGGGCGACGAGGGCACGATTGACCGCTTTGGCCCGCATGGTGCCGCGGAAGTCGTGCTGCAGGGCAGCCGGTTGGCCGTCCGCTTCCAGTCCGGATATCTTTATTCTTACGCCTTCGTGATGCTCCTCGGGCTCGTCGGCTTTGCAACTTGGGCGATGACACGATGAGCTTCCCCATTCTCTCGACCATGATCCTGCTGCCCGTGGTGGCAGCGTTCCTGACGATCTTCCTGTCGGCCAATGCGGCCCGCTGGGCGGCGCTGGGGACGACGCTTGCGCTGTTCGTTCTGGGCATCGTGATGTGGCAGGCCTATGATATTGGCGGCCCGCAGTGGCAGTTTGTGGAACAGGCGCCGATC
>CAJBSR010000544.1 GCA_903958285.1 uncultured Sphingomonadales bacterium | reverse complement strand
GTCGCGCACTGTGGCGCTTCATTGGCGAACGTGGTTGGCACCATGCTGCCATAATAAGCCGACGAGGCTGCAAGATCAGGACTGATCTGCGCCATGCGCCACGCCACCGAGCCACCATAACAATAGCCGGTGATGAAGACGGGTCCCTTGTCCTTCAGTGCATCGATGCACGTCTGGGCATCGGCGAGGCTGACATCGAACGGGTGGAGCTTGCGCGCGAGCTCAATGGCGCGTTCAAAGTCCGGACCGGAATAGCCCGCCTCGAATCCGGGATGCTCCCGATCGTACAAGCTCGGCGACAGCACTTCATATCCATCGGCGGCATATTCATCGCAGAGTTCCCGGATGTGATCGGTCACGCCAAAGATTTCTTGAATGAGGACGAGCCCGCCCCGGCGCGCGCCTTCAGCCTCTGCGTGATAGACGGCAATCTCTGCGCCGTCCGACATCTTCATGCGAATCGTCTCACCCATAAATCTCTCCCTTGATTGGGGAAAATCATAAGCGGCGGGGCACGTCACGCAAGCGCAGGAGCCAGATGGTGCACCCGAGATTTTAATCCCGCGCGTCGTTTACGTTTCAAATCAGTGTCTGAACGTCCTTTTAAGGGCAAGCCGACTTGCATTGGCCGCCAATCATTGCTAGCCGCGCCGCGACTTTGAAGGCGACTTTTATCGTCGCCGGCGGGTCAGCAGGCTCAATCCTGACTTTTGGGGAAATTACACGCGTGGAGAATTCCGGCGGCATTCAAGCTAGTCTAAGCGGACGCTACGCGACCGCTTTGTTCGAACTCGCGCGCGATGGAAAGGCGATTGATTCGGTGGGCAAGAGCCTCGAATCGATCAAGGCCGCCCTCGCCCAATCGGGTGATTTTTCACAACTGACGACCAACCCGCTTCTGTCGCGCACTGCCGCGGCAAAGGCTGTGGCAGCCGTCGCAAAGTCGCTGAAGGTTGATGCCCTGACGACCAAGTTTCTGGGTGTTCTCGCCCAGAACCGTCGCCTCGGTGAACTGAATTCGATTATCGCGGCTTATGCAGCGCTCGCCTCCGCTTTCCGTGGGGAAGCAACGGCTGAAGTCACCTCCGCCCACGCGCTCGACAAAGCTCAGGTCGCTGCGTTGAAGGCAAAGCTTAAGGCCAAGGTTGGCCGCGATGTCGCGGTTGCCCAGAAGGTCGATCCCGCAATTCTCGGCGGGCTGGTCGTACGGATCGGCTCCCAGATGATCGATTCGTCGATCCGCACCCGTTTGAACACCCTCGCTAACGCGATGAAAGGCTGAACATGGATATCCGCGCCGCTGAAATTTCAAAGGTCATCAAGGACCAGATCGCCAGCTTCGGCACCGAGGCTCAGGTCTCGGAAGTCGGTCAGGTTCTGTCCGTTGGTGACGGTATCGCCCGCATCCACGGCCTCGACAACGTCCAGGCCGGTGAAATGGTCGAATTCGCCAACGGCATTCAGGGCATGGCCCTCAACCTCGAAGCCGATAACGTCGGCGTCGTGATCTTCGGCTCCGACGCCGAAATCCGCGAAGGTGACACCGTCAAGCGCACCGGCACGATCGTGGACGTCCCCGTCGGCAAGGAATTGCTCGGTCGCGTCGTTGACGGTCTCGGCAATCCGATTGACGGCAAGGGCCCGCTCAAGACCACACAGCGCAGCCGCGTTGAAGTTAAGGCACCGGGCATCATCCCGCGCCAGTCGGTGAATGAGCCTGTGCAGACCGGCCTCAAGGCCCTCGACGCCCTTGTCCCCGTTGGCCGTGGCCAGCGCGAACTGATCATTGGTGACCGTCAGACGGGTAAGACCGCGGTCGCCATCGACACCTTCATCAACCAGAAGGAAGTCAATAAGGGCACAGACGAATCGAAGAAGCTTTATTGCATCTACGTTGCTGTCGGTCAGAAGCGTTCAACCGTTGCGCAGATCGTCCGCGCATTGGAAGAGCAAGGCGCGATGG
>CAJBSR010000543.1 GCA_903958285.1 uncultured Sphingomonadales bacterium | reverse complement strand
CTCTCTTAGACGACCCTCAACCTATCTGCGGTTTGTGTGTGAAAACGTTGGAAGGAATTTTGAATGAGCACAATATCCGAGGCCAGCGTTCCGACGACCCAAGGCCTGAAATATGTGCAGCAGCTTTGCAAGCACTGGGCGCACAATCTGGCGGTGACATTAGACAAAAAGGGCGGTCGAGTTGTATTCCCCGCAAATGCCCGTGGTGCGGACTGGCCCGGCGATGCGGTCATCATCATGACAACGACCACTGACAGCATTCTATGCCGCATAGAAGCCAGCGCAGAGGGTCAGCTGGACGGCCTCAAAGGTGCGCTTGCCCGCCATTTGGATCGGTTCGCGTTTCGAGAAGCACCACTTAGCTTCCACTGGACAGACATTTAAGGCCTAGGGCCGAGCAAAAGGGAGAGAATTTATGGGCCGCCAAATCATCGACATTTCGATCACGCTGGAAAATGACGTGATCACAGACCCGCCGTTCATGCGTCCGCATATTGAATATCAAAAGCATGAAGACACCTTAACTGAGCTCCAGCATTTCTTCCCTGGCGTGACAGCGGAGGACACGCCTGACGGGATGGGCTTTGCAGCCGCAGAGACGATCACGCTCACCACACACAATGGCACGCATCTGGACGCGCCTTGGCATTTTCACCCGACGCAAGATGGCGGCAAGCCCGCAATGACGATTGACGAGGTCCCGCTGGACTGGTGCTTCCAGCCGGGCGTGAAGCTGGACTTCCGCCATTTCCCCGATGGCTATGTCGTGACGCCGGAAGATGTGGAGGCGGAGCTTGCACGTATCGCGTATGAGCTGAAGCCGCTCGATATTGTTCTGGTGAACACGGCTGCAGGCAAGGCCGTCGGCAATCCTAATTTTGTCAGCATCGGTTGTGGCATGGGCTATGAGGCGACCATGTACCTCACCTCGCGGGGTGTCCGCGTCACAGGAACAGATGCTTGGAGCTGGGATGCTCCCTTCGTCCATACTGCCCAACGCGTGAAGGAAACCGGCGACAAGAGCCTGATCTGGGAAGGGCATAAGGCCGGTCGCGACATCGGTTATTGTCATCTGGAGAAGCTCCACAATCTGGAAGTCTTGCCCGCCAGCGGCTTCACGGTCTGCTGTTTCCCCCACAAAATCAAAGGCGCGTCCGCCGGCTGGACCCGCGCCGTCGCCATTATTGAGGACTGACTTTTCATGAAACTCGCAACGCTCAAAAACGGCACGCCCGATGGTCAGTTGATTGTCGTTTCTCCGGACGGACTTAAGTGCACGCAGGCGCCAATTCCAACTCTGCAGGCCGCCTTGGAGAACTGGGCGCAGGCTGAGGCCCAGTTGCGCGCGGTGAACACGTTCCCCGATGCGTTACCACTTGATCAGCTTGCGGCGCCGTTGCCGCGTGCCTGGCAATGGCTCGATGGGTCGGCTTATGAAAGTCACGGCGCGTTGATGCAGATTGCCTTCGGGTCGGACCCGATCGAGACGGATCGCCCGCTTATGTACCAGGGCATCTCAGACCGCTTTTACGGGCCGCGTGAAGATGTGGCTTTTCCAAGCGAGGCTGACGGTATCGATTTTGAAGGCGAGTTTGGCGTCATTGTCGATGCGGTGCCAATGGGTATCTCGGCTCAGGAGGCGCTGGCGCACATCCGCCTGATCGTCCAGATCAACGACTGGTCGCTGCGCGCCATCGCGCCGATTGAAATGAAGACGGGTTTCGGGTGGGTACAGGCAAAGCCTCCCTGCAGCGTGGCACCCTTTGCCGTGACGCCTGAGGAACTCGGCGATGATTGGCGCGACGGGCGCGTCTGCCTTGATCTGACCGTTGATTGGAACGGCAATCGCTTTGGCAAAGCCAATGGCGCGCCAATGGCCTTTGGCTTCCACGAACTCGTCGCCCATGCCGCGCGCACCCGGTCTTTGGTGGCCGGGACAATTATCGGTTCAGGTACGGTCTCCAACGCCAACTTCCGCGATGTCGGCTCGTCATGCATCTCTGAACGCCGCGGCATTGAGATCGTCGATGAGGGTACCGCAAAGACGCCCTTCATGTCCTTTGGAGATACAGTTCGTATGGAAGCCCGATCGGCAGCGGGAGACGTGCTGTTCGGCGTGATCGACCAGCGAGTTGTTGCGGCTTAGCCTAACTTGCAAGCTTCTGTCGCTTTAGCAGCAGAGCCGACTTTGTAGGCTCGGCGATCAAGGAGATAACTGCCCAAGGAAAAATGGCTGTGCAAGGAGGCAACACCAAAGCCTCTGCCTTATCGCAGCTGGCCTTCACAAACACCTCATCAGCGCGCCGGCGCCAGCTTTCAAAATTGCTCTGTCAAAGCCATTAACGCAGTTGGGCGACCCAGCCAGCCGCCCATTCGCCGGCAACATCCTCGGCAAGTGTCCCGCTGGATGCATCGTGCCGCTTAATGTCAATCAAGCGCCGGCCGCCTTTTTGCTGCATGATCATATCCCAGGCGTCTCCGGCAGCACAGAATGTGTCGGAATAAGTTCGATCGCCTAAGGCAAAAACTACAAAGTCCTTGCCGCTCAGATCTGCACCAGCCTCAATCGCTGCAAAAAGTGCCTGACCATTGTCGGGAATCTCACCATGACCATAGGTTGAGGTAACGATAACGAGCAGACTGTATGGATCAAAAGCATCTGCGCAGAGCCCGTCCATCAGATGCCGGTCGCACTTTACTCCTGCGGAGGCGATGGCGGCTTCAATTTCCTCACCGCACATG
>CAJBSR010000542.1 GCA_903958285.1 uncultured Sphingomonadales bacterium | reverse complement strand
CGTCATGTTAAATGCAATTGGCTTCGTCATTATATTCGGCTGCGTGTTCGGTGGCTTTGCGTTGGCTGGTGGAAAACTGGGCATCGTGCTTGAGGCCCTGCCGCACGAAATGCTGACCATCGGCGGCGCGACGCTCGGTGCGCTGCTTGTTGGCAACCAAATGAATATCGTCAAGCAGTGCGGAACTGGGATTGTGCGAGCGTTCAAGGCGCCGCGGTTCCAGCGCAAGGAATACATCCAACTGCTTTGTTTGATGTTTGAGCTGTTGATGACCTTCAGGAAAGGCGGCGCGACCGTCCTCGAACCGCATCTGGATGCTCCTAAGGACAGCAACATCTTCACGCGCTACCCAGCCGTTCTGGCTGATCACCATCTCTGCGATTTCATCTGCGACTATTTGCGGCTGATGACCCTCAATTTCGAGGACCCTAACCAGCTATCCGAAGCGATGGACAACGATCTCGCGCGGATTCACGAGGAAGAACTTGGCCCGCACATGTCGCTGCAGACGCTTGCGGACGCGCTCCCTGCAATCGGCATCGTCGCAGCTGTGCTTGGCGTCATCAAGACAATGGGCTCCATCGACCAGCCCGTTGAAGTGCTGGGCGCAATGATCGGTGGCGCGCTTGTCGGAACATTTCTCGGCGTGCTCCTGAGCTACTGCGTTGTCGGCCCGCTCGCGCAGAAGTTAAAGCAGGTGGTTGAACTTGAGGGGCTGTCCTTCAGCGTCGCTAAAACGGCGATCATAGGTTACGCAAACAAGCTTGCTCCGCCCGTGGCAATCGAGATTGCCCGGCGCATGACGCCAGGCGTCTATGCCCCCTCATTTGCTGAACTCGACGCAGAGCTAGAGACGGTCCGTTCGGAAATGAACTCTAAATGAGTGCGGAGAATGAGCGGCCAATCGTTATCCGGCGGGTTAAGCGCGGTGGCCATGGCGGGCACCATGGCGGTTCCTGGAAAGTCGCTTACGCCGACTTTGTGACTGCAATGATGGCCTTCTTCATGCTGCTCTGGCTGATCTCGACCCCAGACAAGGCGAAGCTGAAGGGTCTCGCTGAATATTTTACGCCCAACCCTTCCTCTCCCCCGAGGCCGATGGGGGCATCAGGCACTCAGAAATCCCAGTCCGGCGCAGGCAATTCGCAGAGCAGAAGCTCGAGCGCGACCGCCACCCAAAAGCGCAGCGGTCCGAACACGCAAGTCAGGATGATCGCCACCGATATCAAGACCGCTATCGTAACGTCACCACAGCTCAACAGCGGACCGTCTAATCTCCTGCTCGAACCGACACCAGATGGTGTGCGGATCAACCTGATGGACACCGCAACGCGCACGATGTTCAAAGGAAATACGGCTAACCTTAACGAATATGCGGAGCAACTCCTCTCGATCATCAGCGCGAAGATTATCCGTTCGAAAGTTAAGATTAGCATTGAGGGGCACACTTTACCTACCACCTCCGAAGGTGCGGGCAATTGGTCGCTGTCCTCAAGGCGCGCGCAAGCCGCGATGCAGGCGATGAATGCGAATGGTATTTCCAGTGATCGCTTTGTCGAGGTGATCGCTCTGGCAGGTACCAGGCCGATCTATCCTGACCAGCCGACGAGACCGGAGAACCGGCGGGTAACGGTTGTTCTACTTAATGAATCCGGGGCGCTGCCCGATGATGCAAGTTTCAAGTTCTGAACGGATAATGAAACCATTCGTCATTCCAGCCTTGAGCCTGATCGCCGGCCTCGCGCTCGGTGCGGGCGGTATGTTTATCTATGAGGTACAATTCGGAGGCACCCCCAAGCCTGCCCCAGTCGCAGCTTCCGCACTGCCGGATGAGAGCACAATATTGCCGGCCTTCAAGGTCCGCGCGCCAGTAGTTACAGATGATGGAACGTTAGCGACCTACGCCGTGTTCACGGTGCAATTGGCCGTTGCGAAAGATGCGGCTGAACGTGCCCCAGAACTGGTTCCGATGATATTGAACGAAATTAATATGCGCACATATCAGACGCCATTGGCGAAAGGTGCGGACGGAAGAATGCCGAGCCTTCAGCAGTTCCAAGATATTGTCTCAGCTGCCGCTAAACCGATCTTAGGACAGAGCGTCCTAGCCAAAGTCATGGTGACCGATGTTTCTTTAGACGAGACAGGACCAATTTAAAAAGGACATCGGGCAGCCAAAGGAAGGACGGTCCTCTCCTAATTGGCGAAGATTATCTATTCGGTCTGCGCTTCAAATGCATGAAAGAGCCCTAATTGCCCTGACCCGCTGCCCCAACGCTTTGCTTTGCCAGTTCGACCTGCGCGCGCAGGCTAATTTCGCGCATGATAGCGCTGACTGACGGATCGGAATGCTCGCCTTGGTTTGCAAGCCAAGACGTCAGCCCCTTCAGAGTGCCCGGATCCCTCTTCCCTTGCAAAGCGTCGGTATGAAGATTTTCGAGATGGCTAAGCCCCTCGTCAGCATCCTTGACCAAAAGCTTTCTGAGTTCCCTGTCCTCGCCGCCGCCCGCGATGGTCATCAGCATATCGACCGAAATCGAACCCCGCGCTGCAGAGGTCGCGATTGTGGGTGTGCTTGTCGCAGATACCGGTGTCTCACCGGTTGAAGCGAAGGGTTCCGACACGGCCTTAGAGCCGCCTCTGGCAACTGCTGTTGCAGACGGTGTGAAAACAAAAGGCTGGGGAGCAGATATACGCATAACTCATTTATAGGAGGGTTATCCCGCCAAACGTGGGCTCGAGGAAAATTATTCCAATTGTCATAAAACGAGAAAAACTTGCCGCCGAAAGATTTTTCTCAAGCTAAACCCCGGACATTTTTTCCTATAAAGAAGCATGAACAGTCTCTGCATTCGCCTCCGGCTTCATTTAGGCTTGCGCTGCATGGCCGGTATCTTCGCCCTATTTTTTGCGATGAGTGCGCCCGCTGTGGCAGGATCACGCATAAAAGACATCGCCGATTTTGAGAACATCCGGACCAACCAGTTAGTCGGTTACGGTCTCGTGGTTGGCCTCGCGGGGACGGGTGACAAAATCCGCAATGCTCCCTTCACCGAAGAATCGATGCAGGGGATGCTCGAGCGCATGGGTATCAATATCCGCGGCGCAGACATGAAAGTCCAGAATGTCGCAGCCGTTGCCGTAACGGCTACCATGCCCGCCTTCGCGCGATCCGGTTCGCGTGTAGACGTTCTTGTTTCTGCAATCGGGGACGCATCTAGCCTTCAGGGTGGCATGCTTCTCGTCTCTTCGCTCCGCGGACTTGACGGCGAAGTCTATGCCGTTGCCCAGGGACCTATTGCCGTGTCCGGCTTCAAAGCCCAAGGCGCCGGCGCTTCGATTACCCGTGGAGTATCGACGCATGGTCACATTGCCGAAGGCGGTATCATCGAACGCGAAGTGGCCTTCCAGCTCAACTCCATGAATGTCTTGAAGCTCGCTCTCCGAAACCCCGATTTCACAACTGCGCGTCATGTCGCGGAGGCTATCAACCGGGTCGTTCCGAACTCCGCGGAAATGATTGACCCCGGCACAGTCCAGATCAAGTCGAACGGCGAAGCCATGGCCCAGCTTTTAAGCCGGATCGAGAATTTAGAGGTCCAGGTGGACCAGTTAGCCCGTGTTGTTATCGATGAATCGTCGGGCACGATCGTGATGGGGCAAGATATTAGGATCAGCCCGGTGGCGATAGCGCAGGGCGCTCTGACTATCACAGTTTCCGAGAACAGTGTGGTATCGCAGCCCAATCCTCTGTCTGACGGCGAAACCACGGTGCTGCCCGCAACACAGATCACAGTTGACGATGGTCAGGGCAAGAAGTTGGCAGTCTTCGATCAGGGGGACTCCCTACGCTCGCTGGTTAGAGGACTTAACGCCTTGGGTGTCAGTCCACGCGATCTGATAACGATCTTTCAGTCAATCAAGGCCGCGGGGGCCCTTCAGGCAGAGGTGGTGGTGCAATGAGTGAGACGGTTTCAGCTTCGCCTGCAGTTCCCTCGGCGGCTCAGCCCCTTCCCCTGGATCGTAATAGCGCCAAGCTGCAAAAGCAGGCGCGTGACTTTGAGGCCGTATTCGCCGGGAAGCTCATAAACACGATGCTTTCAACCGTCGAGAAAGGGGATTTCTCAGGCGGAAATGCGGAAGAGACTTTCCAAGGCATGCTAGGTGAGCGGATCGGTGACGCTATGGCAGCACAGGGCGCATTTGGCCTAGCACCTTCCGTTTTGGCCCAACTCATTCGTCTGCAAGGAAATTCGCATGAATGATGAAGTGATTGAAATCCTGAGCAGCCTCCATGAGGTGATTACCAAAGAAAACGGTATCTTGGCGGATTATCCATATGATGGCCTGGGCACAGTGGTTGAGACAAAGGCTCGCCTGACGACCCGCCTTGACGCCCTGCTTATGCGCCGCAACCAGGAAGAACCGCAGTGGCTAGAGCAAATGGAACTTCCTGTTCGCCGGCAGTTTAGAACCCAGATCGAACAACTATCGGCTAATTCGATTCTCAATGAGCGACTCCTGAAGCGCAAGATCGAGCAAGCAGATGAGATGATCGCATTTGTCGCAGGCGAAGCCCGCCGAATGGCCAACAATCAAACCTCCACTTATACTTCCCATGGCTCCCTGGATCGTCGAGACATCGCGACACCTTTGTCGGTTAATACGACCAGCTAACAGTCGCCAATCGGCAAACTCTTTTATGAGGAGCAATCCATGCTAGACGCATACCGGCGCAATCAACTCAACGCCGAGCATCCCAGGTCTATGGAGCGCAGGCTCCTTGCGGAAATCACCAGCGAAATGATCTCGGCTGTGGAACAAGGCCTCATAGGTCCGTCGCTCATGCCCTCGCTCCATCGCAACCGCGAGCTCTGGTCGGTCTGGTCCGCCACCTGCCTCGACAACGACAACGCTTTGCCGCCCGAAATTCGCGCGACGATCGTGTCTCTGGGGCTATGGGTCGGTCGCTTCACCAGTGAAGTCGCCGCAGGCCGGGAAGACATCGAACCACTGGTCAGTGTAAACCGTTCGGTGATGGCGGCCCTCGCCTGAACGAAGACAACGAAAAAAAGCGCAGTCGGCAAAACGAGCAATATTTGCCGACCAATTTGGGCAGCTCTCAGCTTGATCCGCACCCGCAAAGGACCCCGCCTTATCTGTGCATGGCGTTCTTCCGTTCAGGGCCTTCAAGATACCGATCCGGCTAATGCATTTTTCTCTGATGAGCGGCAGAAGCTCGCATCGAAGGTGGCGACCAGAGCCAATCACAATCCAGATCAAACATGATGCGCTATTCGCCCCCTGCCATCGCCGGTCGGCGTGCATGACCGTGGCCATAGATTTCCGTTATCGACTTAATGCGCTGCGCCCTCTCCAGTTTTGGCGGGCCGTGATTATTCGGGATTGCGAGATCATGCGCGTGATCCCCAGGATCGGCAAAGGCACCAACTATTGATTCGGCTGAAGCAGAGCCGGTGTTAGGAAGATAAGGCCAAGCGGACCGTGTCCGCGGCAAGAGTTGCCGCTTATGTCCGGTAGATGGTGATTATTGTCCTCATTGTGGGAAGATACAAAAGTTTAAGAATTTGCGTTTTACCCCCCTTTTTTCGGCTTAGGCGTAAATGGTTTTGATGCCCCCT
>CAJBSR010000541.1 GCA_903958285.1 uncultured Sphingomonadales bacterium | reverse complement strand
TGGCAACGGCCACATCGCGCGTCCGTTGCGGGTCTCGTGGTGCAACTGCAAAGCGTTTGCGACGTATGCTGAGGCTTTCGGCAGAGGCCGCAACAGCCTTTGCATGGTGCCCCATTTCGTTGAGAATGACGGCCTTCTGACCGAGCAACATTACCAACCGCTTTTCTGTCCCCGCATCTAGCCCGAAACGTTCCAGCGCCCGCAAGGAGGCAATCCCCTGGTCGGCCACACGCAGCGATTCCGGCAACTGCCCCGCCATTTCCTGTAAGGTCCCGCTCAGGTTGAAAGCGATTTCTGCCTTCATCAGACGTAAGGCAGGGATTTCTCCGTCGCGAGCGATCAACCGATCAACGACCTTGTCTGCTTCCTGATAGGGCACAAGTGCGCCGGGTACGTCCCCGGCAAAATAGACGGCGTCACCAAGACGGTTGAGCAAATGGAGTTCAAGCAGATCGGCCTGATCACTCACCTCCTTGGGCCAGGCTTGCGCCCGGAGCTTTGTAAGCGCTTCCCGGCAGACAATGACTGCGTCTGCAGGTCGGTCCAATGTCCAGGTCAGGTCATAGGCACGGTTCCGTTCGACTGTGAGGCGCCCCAACCGCGCTTCAGGATTTTGCGGGTCGATAGAAAGCGCCCGGTCAAACAAACTGCGCGCGCGGTCATTAATGGCGATGGACTTTTTGTTGTCGGCCCCCAGCACCCAATAGCCCTGCTCCACCCAACCCCGTTCGGCGAGGGCGGCGGCATTGCCCGGACTGTCGGCGAGCAGTCGATCCAGCAGGTCCTTTGCAAGGTCTATGGTTTTGCGGGCCGCTTTAACATCACCAATGTTCACGCCGCCACCAAGCCCTTGAATAGTGGCAAGCCGACGATAACCCTGAGCGACCTCCAATCGCAGATCAGGCGGCGCGTCTTTCGCCTCTCGCAACTGGTTGAGATATCGGGCAGCGACTGTGGCAATTTCAATCCGCTTCTCGAGGGTTCCCGGTTCTCGCGCCAGATCATCGTGCAAGTCGAAGAGAAGATAGCGCGCAAGTTGTCGAACCTCTTGCAACCTTTGGGTCGATCGCTCGCTGGCCTGCTCAGCCCGGAAATAACTGCGTGTAGCAACCAGAGAGGTGCCTGCAATGAGTGTCAGCGCGACCCCAGTTACAATGACGCCCCGGCGATGACGGCCGATGAACTTATCTACGCGGTATAGCCAGCCGGGCGGCATGGCTTTAACGGGCTGATGCGCGCGCCATCGGTCTAGGTCTGCAATGAACGCGCCAACAGTCTGATACCGATCTCCCTCCGACACGGACTGTGCCTTGGCTGCGATGGCCATAAGCTCCCGGTCACCTGCGACGAGTGGGGCGAGCGTCCGCCCAAGGGCAAAGATATCATCCGCCACAGACGGCGGCGCTCCGGCAATCCGTTGCGGGCTCGCAAACGCGCGGGTGAGCGGCCCACTGCCGGTGGGGGAAAGGCTGTCCTGTCCGACGAGACCCGAAATACCAAAATCCAAGAGGCGCACACGCCCATCGGGGCCCACTAAAATGTTGCCAGGCTTCAGATCGGCATGGGCGATCAACTTGCCATGGGCATATTGGACAGCATCGGCCGCCTTGATGAACAGTGACACGCGCTCGGCCGGAGTTCGCTCAGTGCAGGCCGCGTCAATTGGCTCGCCCTGCACATAGTCTATGGCCAGCCAGGGAAGCCCGTCTTCGGTGACGCCACCGTCGATCAGCCGCGCGATATTCGGGTGGTCCAGCCGCGCGAGAAAGCGGCGCTCATCGTCAAAGGCTGCCGCCGCGCGGGCCAAGGCGTGACGCTGGATCAGCTTGATCGCGACCTTCTGGTCATACAGGCCGTCGTCCCTCTCACCCGCCCAGACCTCGCCCATGCCGCCCATGCCAATCCGCTCGGTCAGGCGAAAGGCGCCGACGCGCGCAGGGGGCAGGGTCGCTTCACCAAATTCGCCACTCCCGGGAATAAGCGTCGGCAGCATCCCGGCGGCACCAGCAGCCCGCGCTTCAAGCGCGGCGAGCCTTTTCAGCACCTCGGGCCTTTCATTCTTGGTCAGTCGAGTGCGCAGGCGGGCGTTGTCCGGAGCGTCGGCGAGCCGTTCAAACAAGGCGAGCGCGCGCCGTTCGATGTCAGGCGCCGCCAAGCGCTGCGTCTCCATCTAGATAATCCAGCAACCAGACGCGCGCGGCCTGCCAACGCCGCTTGATGGTTCGCGCCGGAATGCCGCTGGCGAGCGAAGCCTCTTCGACGGTCAGGCCGAGCATGAAGCGCAACTCGACAATTTCGGCATGTTCGGGGGATGAAAGCGCCAGCGCCTCCAAAGCCCGGTCCAGATCACCAATGTCGATCAAGGATGCTGCTGGATCGTCGGGCCACTGCGTCACAAAGGCCGGTGCCTGCCGCTTTGCCGCAGCACCCTTCCGGGCCTCGTCAATGAGAATGCGACGCATGGTTCGCGCCGCCATCGCCAGCATATGCGCCTTGTCCTTTATCTCCATGCGGTCCACCCCCATCAGGCGGATGGCGGCTTCATTTGCAAGTTCTGTAGCTTGATAGGCGCGGTTCATCTGATCACGGGCCAAAATGGCGCGGGAAATCCGCCGAACGTCGTCATAGCAAGACGCAAGAAGCGCCTCATGGGCCGAATCGCGGCTGGTTTTTGAAGTCCCCCCGGTCACGGCATGAAGGTGACTCGCGAACACAGGATAGCGCAAGAAAAAAGCTGGTTTACGGCAGATGCAGCCAAATAAATGGTGCCCAGGAGAGGCATCGTCGTTCTGATTTTGCCTGTTTTTCCCCGTCCAGAAAATAGCTACAGAACCGTGTTTTCTGGGATTCACCTGCCTCTTTCTGTCTTGAGCTGTCCATCGATATCCGATACTAGAAGGTGGATATTTAGGGGGATATAGATTGCGCGCTCACAATCGACTTTCTGCAGCGAGGGTCAAAACCGCGCCTCCAGGTGAATACTGCGATGGCCGTGGCCTTTGGCTGCGCAAGAGGGCAGATGGCGGTGCTCAGTGGGTGCTTCGCGTCACAATCCATGGCCGCCGCCGAGAGATGGGTTTGGGCGGTATAACTGATGTTTCTCTTGCGGCCGCACGCGAAGCTGCTGAGCGATGGCGAGCAGTGGCTGCATCTGGCCGCGATCCGATTAAGGAACGGGCAAAAGAGGCGCGAGAAATATCGCGAGCCGATAGCTCGTTGCGCGTTATAGCGCTGGAAGCGTTTGAGGCGAGAAAGGCTGAATTGAGGGGCGATGGAAAGGCTGGGCGGTGGTTCACGCCATTGGAGCTTCATGTGCTGCCCAAACTTGGTAAAGTGCCGGTGCAGGATATAGATCAACGCGACATTCGCGACACTCTCGCTCCTATTTGGCACACTAAGGCGGATACTGCTCGCAAGGCAATGAACCGGCTCAGCCTTGTGTTGCAGCATGCGGCGGCGCTCGGATTGGAGGTGGATTTGCAGGCCACTGCCAAGGCGAAGGCTCTGCTGGGCAAGACGCGCCATCAGACTAAGAACATACCATCCGTGCCATGGCAGGAAGTCTCAGCCTTCTATGCATCTTTGGCTGAACCGACACCAGCCAATCTCGCTTTGCGGCTTATCATCCTGACAGGCAGTCGGTCTGCGCCGCTGCGCAGTTTGAGGTTGGATGAGGTGGAAGGTGATGTTTGGACGATACCCGGGGAAAAGATGAAGGGACGTAGAGGGAAGACAGCGGACTTTCGGATCCCACTTTCCTCTGAAGCCTTGCGCATAATTGAACTAGCCAGGCCCTTCGCCCGAGATGGCTTCTTGTTTCATAGCACTCGGGCGGGTGTGATGAGCGACATGACTTTATCGCGCCTGATGGAGCGGAGAGGAATGAAAGAACGGCCGCACGGCTTTCGTTCAACCCTGCGCACTTGGCTGGCTGAAAATACCGATGCGCCGCACGAAGTAGCGGAAGCTTGTATCGCGCATGTGACGGATACAACCGCTGTTCGCACCTATCGCCAAACGGATTGGCTGGAGCAACGTCGCGTTCTGATGGAACGCTGGGCCAATCATGTCACAGGGGGTTCTGGGCAGGTGGTTTCGCTGGTTAAAGGAGGGATAGCATGACCAAAATTCCTTATGGCTTGGAATTGGAATCAGAATCCGAACAGGACTCCGGCTGGCAGAAACTTGAGACAATTTGTGAATATCTTCAGGATCAAGAGGCCCTTCCCCCATATTTGGCACGCTGGCTTGGTGAGGCAATTGAGCGCAGCGAGGGCGATCCAAATGAACTATTACGTCTTCTAGAATTGAAGAAGCGGCGAGGCCGTCAACGCACAAAATTCTCGGAAGAAGATGAATTGAAATATGGCGGCATGATTTGTGGCTTTGAGGAAGACGGACTGAGCCCCGAAGAGGCATTGACCGCTATGGACGAACAATTCCATGGCCAAGGCCCAAGTAGAAGCATGCTTCAGAAGTGGCGGGATATCTATCGACGCGCGCTCGACGAGGTCCATGCCACTAAATAGCGCTGTTTAGCGGCATCCAACCCGGTGGCACTGCGCGTAGTTGAACCATCCGAAGCACAAAAGGATGGTTCAAAATGCAACGTTATCTCAATTTTTTTGAATTGCGCAGTAAGCTTGGCGGTCGTTCCCGCTCAGCAATTTACATTGATCTCGCGGCCGGTCGCCTTCCCAAACCAATTAAGCTTGGAGGGCGCCTATACTGGCTGGAGGGAGATTTGGATGCGTGCCTTAGCGCGATGCGCGGGGAGGTGGCGTAATGCAGCACCGAAAACTGAACCCTAGCAACAGCCCGTTTGCCTGCTCAAAGACTTACAGTCTGAAAAAAGGTTTATCCATTAGGTTCAGCTTTGACGCTGCAAGCAAGCAGATCTCCTGTGACTGGAGCACGGAAGTGCCCATGGGCAAGAAGCTTCGCGAAATTTGGCCTGCCTATTTGGCCGCGCGCGACGACTTTTTTACCGGGCTCGACGTTTCAGTTCTGGTCCTTGACCTATGAGCAGGCTGGATCTTCGCGCGATAGCTGCCCGTTATGGCGGCACATTGTCCGGCAACCAATGCTTAATCCCGACGCCAGGGCACTCCATTCGTGATCGCGGTACGGCGATTAAGCTTGCCGCAGATGCGCCCGACGGAATGCTGGTCCATTGTTATAATGGCAGCCAAGCCGACGCCCTTGCAGTGAAAGATATGTTGCGGGGTGACGGCTTTCTGGAGGCTTTCAATGGCAGGCGCAGGGAACTGACGTTCGCTGAGTTATCATCAATGCGCCAGGCCGTCGCCAAGAAGCAGGCTGACATCATGATCCAGCACGCCCAAGTCGCTGGAGTCGCTCGCCAGATTCTTGCGAAGGCAGTTCCGGCCGATCGGATGCACCCTTACCTGACGCGCAAGCGGATTGGGCCCGAGAGGCTCTGGCAGGTAAAGGGCCTTCTGCTTGTCCCGTTAATTGACGCCAATGGGAACCTTTGGAGCATTCAGGCGATCCGATCCGATGGCGAAAAGCGGTTCCTTACAGGTGGATGCATAAAAGGTCGTTTTTGGTGGGCTGGAGAACCGATGACGCAACTTGTCATTGGTGAAGGGGTCGCAACTTGTGCCGCTGTTCGGCGCGCGACAGGGCTTCCGGTGGTGGCCGCTATGAGCGCGAAAAACTTGCCTGTCGTTGCCGCGCTCATTCACGGCCGACAACCTAACTTAAAGCTTATTATCGCTGCTGATGACGACGAAGCTGGTGTTGAAGCCGCTCGCCTCGCTTCTGCACGCACAGGCGCGCTCATCGCGTTGCCGGGAGAACTTATCCGTGAC
>CAJBSR010000540.1 GCA_903958285.1 uncultured Sphingomonadales bacterium | reverse complement strand
GCATCGCATGTCGAGCGGCTGGAACAACGGGTCCGCGTGCTGGAACGGATCATCACCGATAAGGGCGTCGCCCTGTCCGATGAGATCGAACAGCTCCGCGATAGCCCCGTCAACTAAACCAAAAACAATCATCGCCTAAAGGGAGACAGAATATGAACCCGTTTGAAATGGTTGTCCTGATCGTCGCGATTGTGACCATCGGCGGCATGTTCCGCGCAAAGCACGGCCTGCGCAAAGACCGTCAAGGCAATCCTGTTGCGGCCCCCAATGATGCAGAGAGCCGCCAGCTGCGCGACGAGATCAAGCAGTTGAAGGAACGCATCGCAGTGCTGGAACGCCTCGCCACCGATACCAACAGCGCGGTCGCCCTTGATCGCGAAATTGAAAAGCTGCGTTGATCGCAGCGGATTTTCAGGGAGAACCGACATGACTGACGCCTCCACACTTATTCTTGCCCTGACCAGTCTTGCAGGACTGGCTCTTGCCTCCTTTGTCGGCCTCGCCGCTTTCACCAAATGGGTCGAGTTGAAGCGTTGCGAGATCGGCACGCACCGCGGACAGGATACCAGCATGCCCAACACAACGAGCCGCATTGAAATCGCCGATCTGCGCGAACGGCTGCGCAAGCTGGAAGCCATTGCAGCCGGTGTTGATTACTGAGTGAAACGGGGCGGAGAAGTTTCTCTGTCCCAAGCATTTTCCCCTCGCATCCAAGCGTGGTCACTGGCAAGGACGCCAGTAGAGAGTCGCAGACTCCCGCGTTATTAAATGCACGCTGCCGAAAAATCGGCACAGGTTGGAGGGGTAGTTTCCACATGAAATCTCGTTCGCTTGTTTTGGGAACGGCTGTTGCGCTGGTCGCAATGGCCCTGTCTGGTTGCGCCGAACAGGGCGGCAAGAACGCCAATGTCGATGATGCACGCCTCGTTGCCGGTAGCCCGGATGGCGCCGATTGGCTGTCCTATGGCCGCACCATGGATGAGCAACGCTTTTCCCCGCTGACGCAGGTCACCGATCAGAATGTCGGCCAGCTGGGCCTTGAATGGTCGTCTGATCTGGATACCGCGCGCGGACAAGAAGCGACCCCCATCGTCGTCGATGGCATCATGTACATCTCGACCGCATGGTCGATGGTGAAGGCCTATGACGCCGCCACTGGCAAGAAACTTTGGGAATATGACCCCAAGGTGCCGCGCGCCAAGCTGGTTGATGTGTGCTGCGATGCCGTCAATCGCGGCGTCGCTGTCTATAAAGGCCGCGTCTATGTCGGCACGCTTGATGGCCGTCTGGTCGCATTGAACGCCGACACCGGCAAGGTGATGTGGGACAAGATGACGATCCCACAGGGATCCAACATGGCCATCACAGGTGCACCGCGCATCGTGAAGGGCAAGGTGCTGATCGGCTCCGCCGGTGCCGAGTACATCACGCGCGGCTATCTCGCTGCTTATGACGCTGAAACGGGCAAGGAAGCCTGGCGCTTCTACACCGTCCCCGGTGATCCATCGAAGCCGTTTGAAGGCAAGCATCTGGAAGAAGCCGCCAAGACCTGGGCGCCCGACGCCTGGAAGAATGGCGGCGGCGGCACGGTTTGGGATTCGATCACTTATGATCCCACGACCAACCTCATCTATTTCGGCACAGCCAATGCCGAGCCGTGGAACCCCAATGCCCGTGGCGGCAAAGGTGGCGACAGCCTCTACACCGCGTCCATTGTTGCTGTGAACGCCGATACCGGCGAATATGTCTGGCACTTCCAGGAAACACCGGAAGACCGCTGGGACTATGATTCCAACCAGCAGATCATCGCGGCCGACATGCCGGTCAACGGCAAGGTCACCCGCGTCCTCATGCATGCGCCGAAGAACGGCTTCTTTTATATTCTCGACGCGAAGACCGGCAAGTTCATCTCCGGCAAGCCTTTTGCCAAGCTGATCACTTGGGCCTCGGGCCTTGATCCAGTGACAGGCAAGCCGAACGTCAACCCGGAAGCGCGGTATGAACTCACCGGAAAGCCCTATATCGGCTGGCCGGGCGCGCTTGGGGCACATAGCTGGCAGCCAATGTCGTACAGCCCGAAAACGGGTCTGGTGTACATTCCGGCCAATGAAATCTCACAGCCCTATTTCGCTGCTCCCAAGGACTGGAAGCCCGGCAAGGTCGGCTTCCAGATTGGCCTCGATACGGGCCAGATGGGCATGCCCGCTGACCCCGCCATCCGTGCGGCGGCGGCCGCCGCCACCACAGGTTCTCTGCTGGCATGGGATCCTATCGCCGGTAAGCCACGTTGGCGGGTGGAACATCCCGGCCCGTCCAATGGCGGGACGCTGGCAACAGCGGGCAACCTCGTCTTCCAGGGTACAGCCGGCGGCGAGTTCCGCGCCTATACGGCCGATAATGGCAAGCAGCTGTGGAGCTTCCCGACACAGACCGGCGTGATCGCCGCCCCCATGACCTATTCGGTCAAGGGCGTGCAATATGTCGCGATCCTCGTGGGCTGGGGCGGCGTGTACGATGTGGCACCGGGCATCTTGTCCGCCAAGTCCGGCTCCGTACGCAACATCAGCCGCCTGCTCGTCTTCAAGATCGGTGGTAAAGCGACGCTTCCGCCGCCACCGCCGCATGCCAAGCAGGTTCTTGATCCACCGCCGTTCACCGGCACAAAGGCGCAGGCAGATGCGGGCATGAGCCCCTATCAGAACAGCTGCAGCGTCTGCCATGGCGATGCCGCGATTGCAGGCGGGCTCAACCCCGATCTGCGCCACTCGGCCATCCTTGGTGACCCGAAGATGTGGCAGAAGGT
>CAJBSR010000539.1 GCA_903958285.1 uncultured Sphingomonadales bacterium | reverse complement strand
TGCCAAAAGGGGCGCCGTCCGCACGTCTAAAACACCTTGCCCAAAATCTTGCCCGGATTGCCGCGCAGGGCGGCTTCTTCGCTGCCCATATAGTTGAAGATGCCCTTCATCGCCTGTTGCGTCACACTGTCGGTCAGCTTGTCATTGCTGAGACCGAGCGACCCGAGCAGGCTGCCCGCGCTGCCGAGCTTCGCCAGTTGGTCAAACGCGCCAACCCTGGTGAGGGCGGAGACGATGAGCGGGCGGACCTTGGTGCCCAGTTCCACGCCGGCTGTGCGTTCCAGATAGTTGGTGCCGCCCGTCTTGTCCGCGACGATGCCGGGGACGTCGGTGATCTTGAGGCCGCTGATCGCGCTTTTGAACACGGGCTTGGCTTCCCCCGCGGCGAGGCTGGCAGCGTCGTTCAGCGATTTGGTGAGCTTGGTCGTCAGGCCCAATTTATCGCCGCCCTTCATCAGCTTACGGGCGAGCTTTCCGCCGGTGCCGGGCAGGAGAATGCGGATCGCGGTGTCGCGGTAAAAGCCATCGGGCAGCGCCAGCTTGGTGAGCGCACTGTCCGATGCATTGCCCAGCAGCTTGGTCAGGCCCAGCCCGTCGAGCAGACCGGCCGCGGCCGGTCCCGGCATCAGCACAAGGCCGCCCGTTGCCATCATGCCGCCCAGCGCCGCGCGGCGTGTCCAGATATCGGTCATCCTCATCTCCCCTCCAAGGCCCGCCCGAAAAACGGCGGAAAACCAAGGCTAGGCCGCAGAAATCCCCCGCGCAACGCCCATCAGCCAAGCCTTTGGCGCGCAACGAAAAAGCCCCGCCGTACATCCGGGCGGGGCTTCTTATGCCGGTCGGCGGACCAAATGGGAAAGGAGGTGCCGCCGCCGAAAAATGGGGGAGAGCGCCGCGCCTTAGCGCGAAGCGACTTCCACAATGCCCTTCAACGGCTTCACTTCGGAAAGCTTAAAGCTGACGGGGTTGTTGTTGAAGTGGCCGGAAACGCTGAACTTCGACACGGCAAGCTTGAAAGGCACGCCCGCGGACGTCTTGCCGGTGATGACACGGCCCTGCGGCGTTTCAGAAACGGTGTAGGTGTATTGCGTGCCGTCATAAGCGATCGAGCTTTGGGCAGCGTCAGCGGCAAAAGCGATCGAGGGGAGGGCAACGGAAAGGGCGGCTGCAAATTTGATGGCGGTACGGATCATGAGAACATTCCTTCGATTGAATGGATGATGTTCTCCTACACTGTCGTTTTTGTTGTGCAGTGCAACATAAGCACGGCCCCGAGACCCGAGCAAATGCAATGAATGCCTTCGCAGTTGCAGCAATTGCAACCAAACTGGCGGGGTGGTCGCGCAGAGACGCAGAGGCCGCGGAGGCGGGCGCAGAGCGCTACCCCCCCGCCTCGTCATCCTGAACTTGTTTCAGGATCCATTGGCGTCAATGCCCCCGGATGGGCGTCCCTTGTGGGCGCTGGGTGTTCATGGATGCTGAAACAAGTTCAGCATGACGAGG
>CAJBSR010000538.1 GCA_903958285.1 uncultured Sphingomonadales bacterium | reverse complement strand
GCAAAGACGTTCAACCCCCGGTTCTTCAGGTCATCAGCTTGTTTTATCGAGATGCCAGGGTGAATGCAGTCGGCGGCCCAGCCAAAGGCGCGGTCGCCTATGCTGACGTTATAAACGATGCCGCCATAGGTGGGCAGCAAGAAAGGCTTGCCGCTGGCGGCAAGACGGTAGGGTTCGGCAGGCAGGCCAGGAAATCCGGGATGCGCTATCGCTCCTGCTACAGAAACGGCTACTAGATCGGCGTGATTGGTGTTCAGCATATCAGACTCCGACCTTGGCAAAAGTTTCGATGTTGGCTTTCGGGTCAATAGCAAAGCCCAGCTTGTCCGCCGGGCCGGTGATCAACGTCAGAATTCCGGGGCCATGGCCCGTCATCACGCTGTCGCCGTGGATGCACAGGCAAATCGCGACCATGCCTTTAGAGTAGGAACGACCAAAGCGGTGGTCCACATCACGGATGGCAATCAGATCGCCCAGCCTCATCTGGTCCACGCCCAGTTCGGCCATCAGGGCGCGGTCGCCTGACATTAGGTCCTGATCAACATATTCCGCGTTCAATTCCGCTCCTGACCCCATGATCCGGGCGGGAAGTTCCATAGCCACTGGGCAAATGAGGTGGCCGTTTTCGACCCGCAAGCCATAGGCCCGTGCCAGAGCGGGCGAGGTCTTCTTGAACTCGATCTCAGGCCAATCGGTTAAGCCGATGCCGCGCCCTTTCGCCCTGATCTGGACCTGATCGCCGATCATCAGGTCTTCTAACACCTCAGGCGAAAAATCGACCAAGATGCGGGCATGTTCGCCTGTAACGATTCCGGTTGCACCGCGCGCAAGCCCGGTCATCACCGTTGCCTCATTGCCGATGCAGGTCAGATAATGCAGCCCAAAGTCAGATTTCTCATCTGAATGGGCGATCGAGACCCCGGGTTCCACATGGTCACCTGCCCAACCAAAGGCGCGGTCACCGACCCGAGCGTTGTAGGCGATGCCTGACATGCCGGGCAAAACGGCAGCCTTCCCATCCGGCCAGTGAACATAGCCGTTCGGTCGCATCGTGGGTTGGCTGACCTGGCCCGTAACTGCCATTTCGACCAGATCGTCCACGTTCCACTGCAGGCTGTCGGCCATGAGATCCCCCGAAAATTGCGTTCTGCGATTGCGGTCAGAGTCGTCTTGACAAGTGCTTCCGACTCATACGATAGTTATTTTGTCGACGGTCGACAATAGGTTAATCGACAGAAAAATAGATGGGTGCCATTGGCACGGATCGAATCGGCTGACACCCGAAGCACACTTGTGGAGCTTGAAAAAACAATGGGTTATCTGGCGTTTCAGGAGCGAATGGGCCAAGTCAACGATTTGCTCAATGCCAAGTCGATTCTGAACTGGGATGCGCTGACGCACATGCCGCCCGGAGGTGCCGAAACCCGCTCGAAGCAATTGGCAACCCTGTCCGTCATGGCGCGCGATCTGCTTGTGGCCGATGATACCCGAAGTTTGCTGGACAAGGCCGAGGCTGAAATTGCAGGGCGGCCCGCAGACAGCGTCGAGGCGG
>CAJBSR010000537.1 GCA_903958285.1 uncultured Sphingomonadales bacterium | reverse complement strand
GGCCTGCCCGCCGAAACGCCCTTGGTCGTCGCCAATTCCGATGACCCCGCAAGCCTCGAACTCATGTGCGCCCGCACCCGCGTGATCATCACGACGGTCGGCCCCTATCAGCTTTACGGCCCGCAATTGGTCGCCGCCTGTGCAAAGACCGGCACCGACTATGTCGATCTGTGCGGCGAACCGGCGTGGATGCGCCAGATGATCGACGCGCATGATGACGCGGCGAAGGCGAGCGGCGCGCGCATCGTGTTCTCCTGCGGGTTTGACTCCATCCCCTTTGATCTTGGCGTCTGGTTCCTCCAGCAAGAAGCGGTCAAGACCCACGGCAAGCCCGCCCCCCGCGTGAAGGGCCGCGTCCGCAAGATGCAGGGCGGCGCCTCTGGCGGCACCATCGCCAGCCTCACGGAAACGATGAAGGCCGCGGCCAAGAACCCGAAGATCATCGGCCTGCTGAAAAGCAGCTTTGCCCTGACCCCGGGTTTTGAAGGCCCGCCGCAACCCGCAGGCCTCATGCCCGAATATGATAGTGCGACCGGCACCTGGACCGCGCCCTTCGTCATGGCGCCGATCAACACGAAGAACGTGCACCGCACCAACTTCCTGCTCGGCCACCAATATGGCCGCGACTTTGTGTATGATGAAATGATCATGACGACGCTGGGCGATGCGGGCCGCGCGATGGCAGAGGCGATTGCCAAGGCCAACCCGTTCGGCGATTCAAAGATCGCACCGGGCGACGGCCCAAGCAAGGAAGAGCGTGAGAACGGCTTTTACGACGTCCTCTTCATCGGCGAATATCCCGACGGCACCCAAGTCCGCGCCAGCGTGCAGGGCGACAAAGACCCCGGCTATGGCTCCACCAGCAAAATGATCGCCGAAAGCGCGCTCACGCTGCTGGAGACAGACACACCGGGCGGCGTGGTGACACCGGGCGCGATCATCGCGCAGCCGCTGCTGGAGCGGTTGGTGAAGCATGCGGGGTTAACGTTTGGGGTGGAGTGAAGGGGCGAGAGCTCACCCTCAGATCGCCAAACAGGGCAATACTACACACTGCTCTCCGTCATGAAGCATCACGGTTAACCCTTCAGGAAATGGCTTCTTGCCCACGATAACAAACAAGAATGCTTGAAGGCGATGCTCTGACAAATGAAATCGAGACTTCATTGTGGCGATGTCTATGTTTGATGGTGTTGGTTTGTCCTCCGGATGGGTATGCCAATCACCAACATATTCTAAGCCTTCCAGAAATTGCTGATCAATTTCCGTTTGTGCTCGCATTTTGCTGAACGAGAAGAAAAAGCGGCGGCGAAGATCGCCGGGCTGAGGCCCGGTTGCGCGGACGACCCTTATCACATTGCCTTCCATTCGGGCATATAGATGACCACCAGCCTCTGATTGCCACCAAGACAATTGTTTATGGCTCGCGAAGTGTTCCTGCACCATGCTATCAATCACGATACATTGCCCAGAGCCGCCAATTGGATAGTCGAGGGGAGCCACTAATCGTTTCCGCAAATTATGCAGCCGTCAGATACAGACCATTCACGTATCAGCTGTCTGCTCTCGTATGCCCCGTCAGCAAAGTTGGCCTTCCATTCGTCAGACCACTTGCCCCCAGATTCCTCGAGCGTAGACTGTCGCCCTGAAATCAGGCGATGGTGGCCGGCGGGTATCTTGTCCCACAGCACATCCGTGCAAACAGAAGCAATCATTGTGGCAGTGGCCTGGAGTTCGACAGCCCCATAGGGCTGAAACTCTCCTCCACAAACGGGCGTCCTCACTGTCGTTGTTCCAGACCAGTTTGTGACTTCAAACTTGGGCGAGCCGCCGCTCGCAAATTGGCAGCAGAAGCACGGCTTAGCAGCCTTTACGAAGACGGCCTGCCCTGCAGCAGCGAACGGTTCGAGCCATCCAAAAACCAAGCTCGCATCGATACCGTTCGCGCATAACCACGCAGCGAATTCACCCTCAACTTTCCAGCTCCCCGCAGTTGATAAAATAAGATCTGCATCGAGAAACAGATCGGGTTTTTCGCTCACAGCGTTTTGCCAAGACAAAGGATGCGCGGCAAAATCAGAGTGTGGGAACAGCAATTCGAAATTGCGCACGAGGGCAGTCGCCTTGTTCAGACCTATATGCAGGAGGCCGAGGACATGTCTGCCGACGTTCTCTGCCCGCATTTCGTCCGGGTCGATGAATACGAGTTGGCCTACTCCCATCTGTGCTAATGTTCGGGCGATAGTCGACCCGAGCGAGCCGACCCCTATCAAGACCACCTTAGCCGTTCGTAAGACTCCCATTAGGTCAGCGTTTTGATCTCGACCATGAACCCATGATGGATCAATTCTGTGCACAGCGTGGCGTGTGGTGTCTTTTAGTAAATCCTGATCGACAATCAGCCGTCCCGTAGGAGCAAAGTCCACTACTTTGGGTCGAGAGAACGTCACTGCCGCAAAGCCGACGCCGTTCTCATATTGAAACCCAAATAGGATCAACACATCTCCCTTTCGGTCTTGAATGATGTCAAACACTGCCTGTTTGTCGGACTCAGGCTGCCCCTCGAGCAACTGCAGCAAATCTTGTATCGTTGCTGGATACTCACTCGGAATGGGGGGCTCTTTGAGCCAAACGAGGAGAGCGTCTTTCACGCTACCATTCGTCAAAGCGGTCGTTCCATAGCGCCGCTTTAACCATTCTTTTAATTCGCCCCGGTTTTCCGCAACAACTTCAAACTTTTGACCACGATGGACCTTAACGCGGCGAGTTGGTCCCTTTGGTTCAAGGAGTGACCAAATTCTCCGACCCGTAGCCGCCGGATTCCAGTATGAATGAAATTCGAGTCTATATTCAGAAAAATCGCCACTAATTGCCTTCGACAGAACCTGTCGAACCTCGTCAAGCCCGTTGATAAGTGTTCCGATGGGATTGGTTGGATCAATTCTCTCTGTAGGTGTTAGGCACAGGCGGCCATCGCTCTCTATATGCGCGCCCCGAAGCCGTTCGTCCCTTTGAAG
>CAJBSR010000536.1 GCA_903958285.1 uncultured Sphingomonadales bacterium | reverse complement strand
GCCTCAGCCGGCAACCTCTGAAAGCGAGGATGCCGAAGCCTGAGGCGACAACCAGTCCGCCAAGGCGGCACGGCCACGGTCTGTATAAAGCTGCTTGCGGTCGGCCTTACGGCTGCGTTCCGGCAGCGGCGGGAACAGGCCGAAATTGACATTCATCGGCTGGAACGTCTCTGCGTCCGCGCCGCCGGTGATATGGCTGAGCAGCGCGCCAAGGGACGTTTCCAGCGGCGGCAGGGATGGATCACGCCCGGCCAGTTCATCAATCCAGAAGCGCGCGGCAAGCAGGCCAACGGCGGCGCTTTCGATATAGCCCTCACACCCCGTGATCTGTCCGCCAAAGCGGATGTGCGGTCGGGACTTGAGGCGAAGTGAGCCATCGAGCAGCTTGGGGGATTTGATAAAGGTGTTGCGGTGCAGCCCTCCCAGACGTGCAAACTGGGCATTTTCGAGCCCCGGGATCATGCGGAAGACGCGGACTTGCTCTGCATGTTTCAGCTTGGTCTGGAAGCCGACCATATTCCACAGCGTGCCCAGCGCATTATCCTGCCGCAATTGGACGACAGCGTAGGGCCAACGGCCCGTCTTTGGATTGTCGAGCCCGACGGGCTTCATGGGACCATGACGCAGCGTATCGACGCCGCGTTCCGCCATGACTTCAATGGGCATGCAGCCATCGAAATAGGGCGTGTTGGCTTCCCATTCCTTGAACTCGCCCTTTTCGCCGGTGATCAGCGCGTCGTGGAAGGCCAGATATTGGTCCTTATCCATTGGGCAGTTGATATAGTCCTTGGTGTCCCCCTTGTCCCAGCGGGAGGCCATCCACGCCGTCTCCATATCCACGCTTTCATGGTGGACGATGGGGGCCAGCGCATCGAAGAAGGCGAGGGCATCTTCGCCGGTTTCCGTCGCAATGGCTTCTGCAAGGGCGGAGCCGGTGAGCGGGCCTGTCGCGATGATCGCAGGCCCCTCTGGCAGGGCGTCGATGCGTTCGCGTACCAACGTGACGTTGGGATGGGCGGCGAGCGCCTGCGTTACGGCTTCGGTATAGCCGTCGCGGTCCACCGCCAGAGCTGATCCTGCGGGGACGCGGTGCGCATCCGCCGACTTCATGATGAGCGAGCCGAGTGTGCGCAGTTCCTGATGCAGCAGGCCGACTGCGTTGCGATCCGCATCGTCAGACCGGAAGCTGTTTGAGCAAACGAGTTCGGCGAGGTCTTCGGTCTGGTGCGCTGCCGTTTTTTCGCCACCGCCGCGCATTTCGGACAGGCGGACTTTGATGCCCGCTTCCGCCAGTTGCCATGCCGCTTCAGAACCGGCGAGCCCGCCGCCGATGATGTGAACCTGATGTGTCATGCAGCGCCTCTAGGCAATCTGCGCGCCAATGGCGAGAGGGTGCAAGAGGCGAGGAAAGTTCATGCCCTTGATAATCAAAATAAGGCTTTTCCTTGTTCCACTGGACAGATGCGGTGCAGGCAGTGCAGTCTCTCTCCAAGGGGGATTTATGGGGCCGAACACGACATTGATGAAATTGTGCCTTTGGGGGTCGATCCTTGCCGGGGTCAGCTACCTCTTGGTGGTCGTGGCCGACTTGCAGGGGCCGATGACGATTGTTTGGAAAGGCACCGGGGTCGCGCTGCTCGTAATTTTTGCGCTTTTGCGGGCCAGATCAACTGATGGCGTGATGCTTGCCGGGGTGATGGCGTTTGGCGCGCTCGGGGATGTTCTGCTCGAGGTTGCTTTCACGTTGGGTGCTGCATCGTTCGCGTTGGGGCATGTGCTTGGGATCGTCCTCTATCGCCGCAACAGGCGACCCAATCTCGCAGCGTCGCAGCGCGCATTGGGGGTGCTGCTTGCCGTTGCCACACCGGTCATCGCATGGCTGTTGACCCACGCCGCAGATGTTACCGCATATGCGCTTCTGCTGGGGCTTATGGCAGGGAGCGCCTGGACAAGCCGGTTCTCCCGCTATCGCACCGGCCTTGGCGCGGTGATGTTTGTGGCCTCGGACCTTTTGATTTTTGCAGAAATGGGGCCGATTGCGGGCTCCGCTTTCATTGGCGTCGCTATCTGGGCGCTCTATTTCGCTGGACAGTTTCTCATCACATTGGGGGTCACCCAAGGTTTGGGAGAACGCCGGAAAAGCTTATATTGACGAAGTTTCGAGGCCTTCAGGCCTGCCGGACGGCTCGGACAGAGGAGATTGGAAGCACTGCATAAAGGTGCGGGAACAGGGCCCCGCCGCGAGACACTTCCCAGTGCAATGCGTCGCCAAAGCCTGAAAGATCGATCTCAGCGATAACAAGGCCTTCCTGTCCGGCGAAGTGCTTTTCCAGCGTGCCGTTCAACTGGTCCGCTGTCGACATGTGGATATAGCCGTCGGCAAGATCGACAGGGGCACCGGCAAAGCTGCCATCAGCCTCAAATTGCTGCCATTGGTCCGCCGTGAAGATTTTGAAGGCGCGGGTGTTGGTCATGGTGTCACTACGGCCCTGCCGATGACGTCCCGGCTTTCCAGCGCTTTCAGGGCGTCGCCAGCCTGATCAAGCGGGAAACGGTGTGAAATAGACGGGCGCATGACGCCCTTTGTCGCCAATTCTATTAAAGCGGCGCGCGTTCTCTTCCCTAGTTCAGGATCACGCCGCGTGGCTTCGCCAGCACGTAGACCCATCACGGTATAGCCTTTGATCAGGACGTGATTGGCAGGGAATTTGGGGATCTCTCCGCTGGCAAAGCCGACAATGAGGTAGCGGCCACCCCAGCCGAGCGTGCGCGTCGCCGTGATCGCGAGGGGGCCGCCAACGGGATCATAAACGACGTCCACACCCTTGCCGCCGGTGGCCGCTTTGACGGCTTCTGGCAAATCAGGCCTGTCGTTCAAAAAAGCAAAGTCGGCGCCTGCCGCAAGTATGGCGTCAAGCTTTGCCTTTGTAGAGGCCAGGCCGATGACGGTCGCGCCCTTATGCTTGCCAAGCTGAACAGCCGCCATGCCGACGCCACCGCTTGCGCCCAACACCAGCAGCGTTTCCCCCGGCTGGATATCGGCTTTGTCGTTGAGGGCATGCCATGCGGTCGTCGCCGCCACATACCAGCCAGCGCCTTCTTCATAAGATAGCGCGTCGGGCAGGGGGAACATTTGTCCAGCAGGCGCAATGGCCTGTTCTGCAAAGCCCCCCAGCCGGAGCTGCGCCATGACACGGTCCCCGGCTTTGAAACCGGTCACATCCGCGCCGACCTCAAGGATGTCGCCAGCGACTTCCATGCCGGGCACGAACGGCAGGTCTGGGCGGAGTTGATATCCGCCCCGGGTCATCAAAAGATCAGGGAAGTTCGCGCCCGCCGCCTTGACAGCAATCCGCACGTCCCCCGCCGCCAAAGGCGGACAGGGAAGCGTGCGGATTTCAAGAGAGCCGGGGCCCTCTAGTGCCGCGCAGACGGCGGCGCGATATGTCTGGCTCAAATGCGTTCGATGATGATCGCAGGAGCCATGCCGCCTGCGGCACACATGGTGACGAGGCCATAACGTCCGCCCGAGCGTTCCAGTTCATCGAGCGCAGTGCCGATCAGCATCGAGCCGGTGGCCCCAATTGGATGGCCCAACGCCATGGCGCCGCCATTGATGTTGACCTTGGTGCGGTCCAGATCGAGATCGCGGATGAACTTTTCAGCAACGACGGCGAAAGCTTCGTTAATTTCCCAGACGTCAATGTCTTCAACCTTGAGACCTGCCTTGGCGAGGGCCTTCTTGGCGGCAGGCACCGGCGCGTTGAGCATCAGCGTGGGATCATCGCCCTGATTGATGTAGCATACAACGCGGCCACGTGGCTTCAGCCCATGCTTGTCGGCATATTCCTTCGATGTGATGAGAACGGCACCAGCGCCGTCGACAACACCAGAGCTGTTGCCGGCATGGTGGACGCCTTTCCAGTTCAGCTCCGGATAGCGGCGCTGGATCTGCTTGCGGAACGTGGTGCCGCCAAGGTCAAAGTCAGCGATGCCGTCAAAGCTTGCCTTGAGCGAGGCGAGGCCTTCTGCGGTTGTTTCGGGACGCGGGAACTCTTCATGGTCCAGTGCGACGGTGCCGTCCGGGTTGTAGACAGTGATGAGTGATTTGTCGAAACGGCCTTCGCGGATCGCGCGGGCGGCGCGTTCCTGGCTGACGAGCGCAAGTGCGTCGAGGGCTTCGCGGGGGATGCCTTCCATAGCCGCAATCGCGTCACCGCAGACGCCCTGATGCGACTGCGGGTGGATCGCGTCGAGTTCAAGATTGCCTGAGCCCATGCCCATTGGCTTGAGGCCCGCATTGGCTTCTTCCGCGCCGATCTGCGCTGTGTAGCTCATCATTTCCGTGCCACCAGCAATCACGCAGTCTTCCATGCCCGACATAACAGCTGCCGTGGCGAGGTTGACCGAGGTGATGCCGCCGCCGCAGAAACGGTCCAGCGTCATGCCGCTGGCGCCAATGTCATAACCGGCAGCGAGGGCGGACATGCGGCCCAGATCGCCGCCTTGCTTGCCCTTCTGGGTTGAGGTTGACCAGATCACATCGTCCACAGTCGACGTGTCGAGATTGTTGCGCTCCTTAAGCGCCTTCAGGACTGTCGCCGCGAGATGCTGCGGGTGCAGGTGGGAAAGGGCGCCTTTGCCGGGTTTGCCAACGCCGCGCGGGGTGCGGCATGCGTCGATGATATAAGCTTCAGCCATGAGTCTCTCCCAATTTTCAAATGAGTCGTGCTTTCCCTTTACGTAAACGGGGTGTTGTTGCAAGTTCAAGTCAACGCATGTGGGATAGGCTGAGTTCCGGAGGGGGGCAGTGTTTTTCCGGCCAAGACCAAGGCGCTATTGTGGCTACCGTGCCGACGGTATAGCCATGCGTTAACGAAATAGGAGAGTAGCATGACCGAGACGCCCGAAAAATCGCTTTTGATCCGGACTTTGATCAAGCCGGAAGGCCAGCTGGATATCTATCTGGATGAAACGGCCGTGGATCAGCCGGGCGAAAATCAGGTGCTGGTGAAGGTTTTGGCGGCACCCATTAACCCGTCTGATCTTGGCTTGCTGGTGGGGGCGGCGGACATGTCCACGGCCCGTCAGACGAGCATCAGCGGCCATCCATCTGTGACCGCTGACGTGCCAGCATCAGGTTTGCGCGCAATGGCGGGCCGACTTGGGGATGCGATGCCCGTCGGCAATGAAGGCAGTGGAGTTGTTATCGCGGCCGGCAGCAGTGCCGCGGCTCAAGCCTTGATGGGCAAGACGGTCGCCCTGCTGGGTGGAGCGATGTATTCCCAATATCGCACTTTGCCAGTGCAGATGTGCATGGAACTGCCCGACGGGACGGACCCGAAAGATGGGGCGTCGTGCTTCGTCAATCCGCTGACGGCATTGGGTTTTGTCGAAACCGTCAAGCGGGAAGGCCATACCGGTATCGTCCACACGGCGGCCGCTTCCAACCTTGGCCAGATGCTCAACCGCATTTGCATCGCCGATGGGATGCCGCTGATCAATGTTGTGCGCAGCCAGGCCCAGATTGACCTATTGAAAGGGCAGGGCGCGAATTATGTGTTCGATTCAACATCGGACAGCTTCATGTCTGATCTGACAGCGGCGCTTGTCGAAACCGGCATCACCTGCGCCTTTGACGCCATTGGCGGCGGCAAGCAGGGCAGCATGATCATGTCCGCCATGGAAGCGGCGGCAGTCAAGCGCATGAAGGAATATAGCCGCTACGGTTCCGACGCGTTCAAGCAACTCTACATCTATGGCGGTCTGGATATGTCACCGACCGTGCTGACACGCAGCTTCGGCTTTAGCTGGTCTGTCTCGGGCTGGCTCCTGACACCTTTCATGCAGAAGGTTGGCCCGGAAGTGGTCGGAAAGATGCGCGCGCGCGTCGTGGCGGAACTGAAGACGACGTTCGCCAGCCATTACAGCCATGAAATTTCGTTGGCCGAGGCGCTGAACCTTGAAACGCTGCAGGCCTATAACGCCAAGCGCACCGGTGAGAAGTACCTCATCCTGCCCCATAAGGACGCCTGATCATGGGTGATCTAGACGGCCGGGTCGCCCTCGTTACCGGCGCATCGCGGGGCATTGGCGCAACGACGGCGCGGGCGCTGGCCGCGGCGGGCGCGAAGGTGGTCGTAACGGACCTCAACGAGCCGTCAGAACTCGCCGTTGAAATTGGCGGGCTCTCCCGCGCGCAGGACGTCACGAGCGAAACGGACTGGGCCGACACGATGGCCTTCATCCGCAAGGAGGCAGGTGGACTCGACATTCTGGTCAACAATGCCGGCTTGTTCTTGATGAAGCCTCTGTTGGACATCACGCTGGAGGACTGGCGTAAGCTGCACGCCGTCAATGTGGAAGGCGTGTTTCTAGGCACGAAGGCTGCCATTCCGCTGCTGGCAGAGCGTGCACCCAAGTGGAAAGGCGGCACGGCCATCATCAACCTGTCCTCTGTGGCCGGGCTGGTCGGCGCGGCTGGGGCCTCTTGCTACAATGCCTCCAAGGGCGCGGTGCGTCTGTTTACTAAGGGGGTCGCGCTGGAAGTTGCGTCGGCCGGCATCCGCGTCAATTCTGTGCATCCGGGCATTATCGAAACCAAAATGGGTGATGAAGTGGTCTCCGGTTTTTCAGCGCTTGGTGGCGTTGGCGAGAATGAGGCGCGGGCGCAGGCGGCGCAGATCCATCCTCTTGGGCATATGGGGCAGCCGCAGAACATTGCCGATGCTATCGTGTTTCTGGCGTCAGACCGTGCTGCCTTCATGACGGGATCTGAACTGGTCGTTGATGGGGGGCTGACGGCCAGCTGATACTGAGGCGGATCCGGCAGGATGAGAGAAAAGAATCCCTCTTTCACAGTGTGCGGAGGTCGCCTAAAGCCCCGATCGCAATGCACGCCTACGCCAATCCGGCCCGATTCCTGAAAATAGCCCGTCCGCTGACGTCCGTCTGCGTGGGTGTGGGACTATTGCTGGTACTTCTCGGCAGTTATGTCGGACTTTTCCTGACACCTCCGGATTATCTGCAGGGGGACACCGTTAGGATCATGTACATCCACGTGCCTGCCGCCTGGCTCGGCATGGGCGGATGGACTGGCATAGCAATTGCCAGCGTGGTGCAACTCGTCTGGCGTCATCCTCTGGCAGGCGTTGCCGGCCGTGCAATTGCCGCACCAGGCGCCCTTTTTACAGCAATCTGCCTCATCACCGGTTCTATCTGGGGTCGCCCAACTTGGGGAACCTGGTGGGAATGGGACGGCCGAATGACGTCCATGCTCGTCCTGCTGTTTCTCTATTTCGGTTATATGGCGCTCGCCAATGCCAGCGACGAGCGGACAACCGTGAGCCGCGCGACGGCGATCTTCGGCATCGTCGGTGCAATCAACATCCCGATTATCAATCGCTCCGTCGTTTGGTGGAATTCGCTGCATCAGGGCCCGTCGATCACGCTGCGTGGATCAAGTATTTCGTCTGAGATCTTGTGGCCGCTGCTGCCGACGGTCATTGGTTTCTCGCTGCTCTTTGGGGGCATCGTGCTGATGCGGATGCGGGCCAATCTTGCTGACGCCAAGGTCGAAGCGCGGATGCGGCGCATGGCGGCATCATGAACCATTGGGCCTTCATCATTGCTGCTTACGGCCTGACAGCACTCGGTACTGCCGGGGTTCTTCTTTGGAGCTATTTGGACATGCGCCGGGCTGAAAAGGCTGTGGCTGACCTGGAGACCCGCAAGTGAAGGCGAAGAAGCAACGATTGATCCTTGCGCTTCTGGGCCTCGGTGCTGTTGTCGGCGCCGGTCTCCTCGCGGCCTCCGGCTTGAAGCAAGAAGCATCCTTCTTCTTTGCGCCCGGAGATGTTGCCGGCATTGACCCGCCATTGGGCAAGGCGGTCCGTTTAGGTGGCATGGTGGCTGACAAGTCAATCCGCCACGATGCAGACGGTGTGACAATCCATTTTGTTGTTGAAGACGGCAAGGCGAAGGTGCCGG
>CAJBSR010000535.1 GCA_903958285.1 uncultured Sphingomonadales bacterium | reverse complement strand
GTCCTAAACAGAAACCCTGAAGGCGCTGCGCCGCGCGGCAAGTGGTCCGATGTCGATTTTGTTCGCCGTGTCGCCGAAGACATCAATCCCAAGGCGAAAGAAACACAGTTCGCGGACTACCATGGCCATGGCTGGAATTTCCGCGCGATCTTTAAGCGCGACCGCGAAGGCAATCTGCTCGATGCGGATGGCGAAATCGTCTCAAACGATGATCCGGAAAAGTTCCGCCGGAAGGGTGAAGGCACCTTCCCGCCCATCGGCACGAACCCCGGTAAATCCGTCCATCTGATGGACATCCATGCCGAAAAGGGCATGCAATGTGTGGATTGCCACTTCTCACAAGACAGC
Organism: uncultured Sphingomonadales bacterium; assembly: GCA_903958285.1. Taxonomy (GTDB): domain Bacteria; phylum Pseudomonadota; class Alphaproteobacteria; order Sphingomonadales; family Sphingomonadaceae; genus Aquisediminimonas. The sequence goes on along the minus strand of CAJBSR010000535.1, from coordinate 2,803 downwards.
CATGGCAATGGCCTCATCTATGGTGAAGTCGCCAACGCAATCGAGATTGGCTGCAAGGATTGCCATGGGACAGCCAAGGCTGATCCTACGCTGCTGACGTCTGGACCTGCGGCCCCTCCCGGCGGCAACAACCTCTCGCTCATCCGCAATCCGGATGGCCAGCGCCGATTTGAGTGGAAGGAAGACGATAACGGGAAGCGCTATCTCGTTCAGCGCTCCGTGCTCGATCCCAAGCTGGAATGGCGCATGAGCCTCGTCAAAGACAGCGTTGATCCGGACAGCCCGAATTTCAACCTGAAGGCGGCCCGATCAAAACTGATGGCCAAAACGGGTTCTGAAACCGGCAAGTTTGAATTCGGCGCCGGTATTACGGACGATCAGTTGGCGCACAAGGAAAGCGAAATGGCTTGCTTCACCTGCCATCTGAGCTGGACGACAAGCTGCGGCGGCTGCCATCTGCCTATTGAAGCAAACTGGAAGACCACGTCCCACAAATATGAGGGTGAAGAGACGCGCAACTTTGCGACTTACAACCCCCAAGTCGCGCGTGATGACATGTTCCAGCTTGGCCGCCATCAGACCACTAAGGGCAACATCATTACGCCAGTGCGGTCAACATCTGCCCTGATCCTGTCCTCCACCAACGTGAACCGCGAACGCATCTATGTTCAGCAGCCGCCGATTTCCGCGGTCGGCTTCTCATCGCAGGCCTTTGCACCACACTTCCCGCACACCGTCCGCACGACGGAGACGAAGAAGTGCAGCGATTGCCATGTGTCGGTGGATAACGACAACAATGCGATCATGGCCCAGTTGCTTCTGCAGGGAACAAACTTCGTCAATTTCGTCGGCATGTATGCGTGGACGGGTCTAGAAAACGGCGTCGAAGCGGTGCGCGTGACCGAGTATGACGAACCTCAGGCCGTCTTCGGATCCTATTTGCAGAAGTACGCTTATCCCGACTTCTACAAGGCCCATGTCGACCGGAATAAGCGCGAGCTCATCAACTGGACGCGCGGAAAATCCTTCGACAAGCGGCTCAGCGGTGAAACCGGCCTCAAGGAAATCATCCGTAACGAGGTGAAGGGCACCGATGATGCCGTCCGCTGCCTGCAGATGCGCGGTGAGTATCTTTATGTTGCAGAAGGCCGTGCCGGCTTCCGCGCCTATGACATCGCCTCTGTTGCGAACAAGGGCGTGTCAGAACGCATTCTGACCGGCCCCTTCTCCCAACTTGGCCACGACACGCAGGTGAAGTCGACCAACGCAACTTGCATGGCGCTGGCAACCAACCAGCCGATCAACCCGGCAAAGAATACGCCGGAAATGCGCAGCATGAACCAGGAACAGCCGTTCCACCCGATTTATGACTATGCGTTTGTAACGGACAGCGTCGAAGGTCTGATCCTTGTCGACATCAACACATTGGCTGATGGTGAGCCGCGCAATAACTTCCTTCGTCGGGCGCTGACATGGAATGAGGGCAACATCCTCAAGGGGGCGACGCACATCACGCTCGGCGGGCATTATGCCTATGTCGCAGCGGATGCAGGTGTCGTCGTTCTTGATCTCAACGATCCGCTCAAGCCCCGTGTCATGCAGGTTCTGCCAGCCAAGGGACCAAGGGCATCTGCCCTGCAATTCCGCTATCTGTGGGTCACTGATGAAGACGGCGTGAAGCTGTTCGACATCACCAATGCGCGCAAGATCGTCCCAGTCCCGGAAGCGACCGTACCGCTCAACAACGCTCGTCGCATCTACATCGCGCGGACATACGCCTATGTTGCAGCCAAGCAGGACGGTCTTGTCATCCTGAATGTGACCAACCCGGAAAAGCCAACCATCTATCAGAAGGTCACGTTTGACGGCCTGCTGAATGATGCTGAGGATGTGATCGTGGGCTCCACCAACGCATCGCTCTTTGCCTATGTGGCGGACGGTCGCAACGGCATGAAGGTCCTGCAGCTCACATCGCCGGCTTCGCAGCCAAATTACTATGGCTTCTCCCCGGCACCCAAGCCTGAGCTGATCGCTTGGGCGAAGACCCCCTCGCCTGCTCTCGCGATGTCAAAGGGGCTCGACCGGGATCGCGGTGTGGATGAAACAGGCGGACAGATGGCGGTGTTCGGCCGCTTGGGCTCACGCCCGTTCAACCGTGAAGAGATGGAACGCTTCTATCGCAATCGCGGTGGCTTCCTGTACCGCGTGAGCGATAAGCCGACCTTTGCGGATTGGGTTCCAAAGAAGAAGTGAACCATGAGGGCCGTCCGCCACGCGGGCAGCCTATTGTTGGCACTAGGAACGCTGAAACGATTACTTGGAAGTGCTAACCGGAAAGCCGGGCTGATTGGGTGTCCCCTGCCAGGCGTAGCCTGCAACAGCCAACATCAAGGCTGCGCCGAGAAGCTCAAGCGCGGCGCGGGAAAATCGACCTGACCACCACAAGGCGCCGAAGGTTGCGGCACAGAGAATGAAGACGCTGATCCATGCCATTACTTTTTCTTTCGTTTGAAACGCCGGGAATAGAGCAAGCCTGCGCCGCCCATGGCGATGAGTGGGATCAGCCACAAAGGCGCGGTCAACTCGTTGACCTCCGGCTTCAAACTAACCCACTGGCCATAGCGGCTGACGAGCCAAGCCCGCACCGTCTCAGGGCTTTCGCCTGCGGCAATACGCTCCCGGACAAGGCGGCGCATATCACGCGCAAGGTCCGCATTGCTGCCTGAGATAGGCTGGCCCTGACACACCACGCAGCGCAGTGTATCCATCAGCGCGACTGCCTGCGCTTCCTGATTGACGTCTG
>CAJBSR010000534.1 GCA_903958285.1 uncultured Sphingomonadales bacterium | reverse complement strand
CTTCGCTCGAAGGCAATCGATAAACTCGGCCAGATTGGCTGATCTGTAAATTCCCATAAATTTCAAGGAATACCAAAATGCGTTCACTTTCTATTGCTGCAACCGGAATGTTGGCGCAGCAGACCAATGTCGATGTGATATCTAACAATATCGCCAACATGAACACGACTGCCTTTAAACGTCAGCGGGCCGAATTTCAGGACTTACTCTATCAGCAGGCACAGCGGCCAGGGGGCGCGACCTCCGGCACGGATGCATTGGCACCGTCAGGGATTCAGATCGGATCTGGGGTCAAGACCGCCGGTGTTTACCGGATCGCGGAACAGGGCGCGCTGACCCAGACAAGCAACCGCTTCGACGTCGCTATCGATGGACAGGGCTATTTTCAGGTCGATCTTCCAACCGGCGAAACGGCCTATACACGTGCGGGTTCGTTCCAAGTTTCCGATCAGGGCGAGCTTGTGACCAGCGATGGTCTCCGGGTGCAGCCGGGCATTGCGATCCCACAGGGCGTAGTGGACGTCGTGATATCGAAAACTGGCGAAGTCCAAGTTAAGAATGCCGGCACGCCAGCGTTGCAGACAGTGGGTCAGCTGCAGTTGGCCACGTTCACTAACGAGGCCGGACTTGAAGCGCTTGGCGGCAATCTCTTTGTCGAGACCGCTGCATCCGGTCAGGCTTCAGTCGCTTCCCCGGGCGAGCCAGGCTACGGAACGTTGGCGCAGGGATTTCTCGAAGCGTCTAACGTCAATCCGGTTTCTGAGATTACAGCGTTGATTACGGCTCAGAGAGCTTATGAAATGAACAGCCGGGTTGTGAAGACAGCTGACGAGATGCTCTCCACCACGAGCCAGATGAGGTAGTAATGGCCATTCGTTTCTGGCTGCTGCGCATAATGGTAAGCGCTGCCCCCTTCGCCATTTTACCCGGTGCCTTGAAGGCTCAGGATGTCTGGCAGCCGCCTTTGGCAGCCGGGTCATTGGCCGCGAGTGTGGTTGCGGACATCCCCTGGCCTGCCCTCAACCGGGCGGTAGAACGCGGGCACGTGTTTACTGAGCAGGATTTTGTAGCCCAAACAACACAGGCTCGCACGACAAGCAGCCTTCTCCCAATGCAGAGTATCGTCGGCAAGGCCGCTGCGCGTTCTATGCCTGAAGGCGCCTTTTTGCGGTCTTCCGACGTCATCGAACCGCAACTGGTGTACCGCGGTGCTCCAGTGACCTTGCGGGTGCAGATCGGTGGCATTCTGATCACCAGCCCCGGGCGGGCGCTTGCCGACGGACGAATGGGCATGCCAGTGCGGGTGTTCAGCAATGTGAGCAACCGCACTCTTGATGCCGTCGTTCAAGGGCCGGCAACCGTCAATCTCGCTGGCTATTGACCGGCAACGAAGGAATTCGATCATGAAGAAGTTCGCACCGCTCGCAATTGGAATGCTCCTTGTCGGCTATCCAGTCGCCGGTCAGGCAAAATCTTCTAAGCTGACCAAGGCTGAAACGCCGGTTACTCCAACTGTCGTGCCCTCTATTGCGCAGCAAGGGCAAGAGGAACGCCGCGGGAATGTAGCGGTTTTAACGCAGCCTTCAGCATCGCTGTTCCGTTCAGGCGCGAGCGGCTTCTTCCGGGACCAGCGCGCCTCCCGGGTGGGCGACATCGTCACAATCAAAATCAACATCTCGGACAGCGCCACGGTAGGCAATTCAACCTCCCGCACCCGAGATGGATCTGACAAGTCCGGGGTGACCGGACTGTTTGGACTGGAAAAGCTGCTGCCCCCGTCGCTTGATCCAGGCAGCCTCCTGGGAACAAACTCTGGTTCCAAGACAGCAGGCACGGGAAATATTGCGCGCAGCGAGAAGGTAGACATGACTGTGGCGGCCGTTGTTGCCAACGTTCTCCCAAACGGTAACCTTGTAATCCGGGGTAGCCAGGAGGTTCGCGTGAACAGTGAACTTCGGGAGCTCACTGTGACTGGATTTATCCGCCCGGAAGATATCGCGCGCGACAACAGCGTGCTGCACACCCAGATTGCCGACGCGCGGATCAGCTATGGCGGACGTGGTCAGTTGAGCGATGCCCAGAAGATGCGTTGGGGCCAAAAGGTCATTGATGCGGTTTCGCCGTTCTGAATAAACCGGATGGCCTTGAATCTGATCGATGATAAACGCGAGAGCGAGCGCGTTTAAGTTGCCTCTTAAAGGGGGGGGGGGGGATTATCTCGCGCTCTTCACTGAAGTTGTCGCTTGAGCGTTGCTCAATCCTTGCGGACTAGCTGCAGAATTAGCGGGTAATGTTGTTCAAGGCTGCGCCTCATTCGCTGCGCATAGATTTCTGAGTCAAGGCTGCTTCAGGTCCGTGCGCAAACGATAATCAAATACAATCGATTTCCATATTTCTATAATCAATCATTGTTCCAAGCATAATCACCGGTGTCGACTTCGCAGGACACAGGCTCCCCACATAGATGTGTTATCAGATCAATCGATTTCGTTTCCTTGGTCAACGGCACGATATTCGTTGAACCACATACGGCGCAATATTGTCGCTCATAGTCAGATTTAGACTTTGCAAAATCAATGATGTTTCTAAATTTCTGAATCTTTTTTTTAATTCGTGTGGATTTTGCCTGAGATTCTATCATGAATCGGCCGAAAATCTGGAAGGTCCAAGAAGATGTGATGCGATTGAGTTTATATTGGAGTTTCGCAATTTCGTTTGATGCTTTTGTGATGGGGTAGGGCGCATAAATTAGTTTATCGCCCTTGCAATCTAGGCACCAACCCACCTCACGAAAAAATTTCGACTCAATCGTTCCGCCCGATGGAAGATCGTATGTTTCCCCATCATCAAGATGAATTTTGTTCTCATAAATTGTCATGTCACACAAACTACAGAACAATTTTAAATTATAAAAATCAGCCATTTAATAAATTCCGCCCACACTACTTGCCAATGGCTGATTTAAACAAAGATATATTTTTTCTGTATAGATTGATCAGGGAAATATAGTCCGTTTGTATTTGAGACATTTTCATCATCTGCTCTTCAATATTAACGCTGTTTCCATCGGGCTTGACCTCCGTCGCGCTGTTGTCGACGATCACATCGCTCCGCACCCCAATGGTTTGGCTGCTCTTGGCACCAAGCTCCGACATGCGGGCTGTAGGGGTTACAGTTGGATTACCGGTCTGCCCCACGCGCTGATCCACCATATTGGCGAAGTCAGACTTGACGTCGAGGGCTTTGAAGCCCGGCGTGTCACTATTGGCAAGATTACCTGCAATTACCCGCTGACGGGCGTCGAGTTGGCGCAGGGCTCGCTGCATGCCCGAAATGATATCTGGACCGTCTGTCATTTATTCGGCTCCGTAGTTTCCGGCTTGCTCAGCCGCCGAGGCGATAGATCGCCGCCTGATATTGTTGCAACTGTGATCTCTGGTTTGCCGACAAGGTTGTACTGGCGCCGGTGCCGTCAACCTTAGCGGCCTTGTTCGCATCCCAGTAAAGTGTGCGATAGGCTGTCTGCGTCATAGACGCGGCATTGGTTACCTTCATCAGTGCGGTCTTGGCATCAGTCAGAGACCCAAGCGACATGACATCAGAAAGACCCAACCCATATTGCCCGCCCGGCACAACCACGGGATCCTTTGGCGAAGTGGCGGGAGGGGTATAAATACGGCTGACTTTTAGGCCGAGCTTGGCGAGCGCATCCTGACCGTCAGGCCCAGCCTGCAGTTGAACCGTATGACCGGTGCTTGGCTGCACGCGCAGAGTGAGCCCGCTGCCGCTGGTCAATGTGGTCACGGCAACCTTCGGGCCGAGCACCTTGCGGACTTTGGCTGCCAGAGACGAGATGGTCTCATCTTGTGCGATGCTGATCTTGCTGCTTTTACCGCCGTCGAGGTTGACGGAGAAGCTGTCTCCAGCTTTCAGTCGCGTGGTGTTGACCAGCAGATTTTCGATAGAGGGGGTGAGCCGCCCTGTGCCGAGGCCCAGCGTTTCTAGCGTGCTGGATGAGGCAGCAGACTTCGCAAGGGCGACAGGGCCGGTGGTGGTTCCGGGCTTACCAAACTGTGTGGTGCTAACGACCTGCGCTGACTGCGGATCAATCCTTGCAACGAAGCCATCGACGATGCCCGTGCGGTATTCACCCAGAGTGCCCGCCGTTCGACCGCCAACAAAGAAGAAGCCGTCATCGTAGATTAGGCTGTCTGCTTTTTCGCTTGCCGTCGTCCCAATTGTCACTCTTCGCTCGCTCGTCAGGCCAGCATCTATGAGGGACACGACCACATCGCTGTCTGTGGTGTCGCTGCTGACCGTCCCGCTGACCGCGATCAGACCGTCTGGGCTGATTGCCATGTCCGAAGGCTGCATCTGGCCGAGGTTAATCTGCTGGCCAACGGCATTGAGCTGAGCATCGAGCCGCTGGACAAGGCTTGTGCCGTCGGCGCTGCGGGTGAGAACGATGGGCAGACCATCCGCCCCAACCTGAACCGCAGCCAAGCTCGAATTTGTGTTGGTGGTTCGGGCGCTTTCCGTGCCGGTTGCATCGAACTTGACAAGCATGCTGCCGTTCGAACCGTTCTTGCTCGTGACGTAGATGTTGCCGGCGGCGTCCGCCGCCACAGCGGAGGGGCGCTGGTCCCCGGCCATTTGCGTTGTCTGCCGCATTATCTCGGCACCTTCTGCCGAAAAGCGCGCGACGAAGATGTCGCCGTTGCTGGTAGATGTCTCGGTCTTGCTTCCGATGATGCTGCCCGTAACCACTAGCTGCCCCGAAGGAGTAAGCGCAATGGCGCTTGCGTCTGTGGCCGCCACATTCGGAATGGGCCGCTGCCACAGCACTGTCCCGGACGGGTTGACCTTGCGCAGGAACATCTCCTGCTTTCCAGCAGCAGAGACGTCGTCCATTGCGCCGGCTGTTTGGCCCAGCATGAAGGTATTGCCATCAGAGTCCGATACGGCGCCCTTTATGTCGACGGATGTCTGAAGATCGGTGGCCCTGCTGTTGGTCAATTGGGCGCGGGCAGTGGACGCGGAGTCGATGGCGGATAGGCTAGCTGCGGTGCGATAGGCGGCTTGATTGGAGGAATTGTCGATCCTCCCAATCTGAACGGGATCGATCTTCGAACCGGTTTGCCGGGACGATATGACCATGAGCCCGTCTTGGTTCGAAGGTGGCGTTGCCCAGATCGCCTCCCCGGACCCCGACTGCAGAGAGAGCCCCCATTTGCCGCCAACGGATTTGACGCTAAATCGTGAAGAGAGAGCCCCGATGGGCTGCCCGTTACTGTCAAGCATGGGATCGCCATTGCTGTCGGTCGCAGGCACCGCACCAATCGCCGTGTTCAAGGCTCGGGCAATCCTGTCGAGTGTGCGGGGCTGTTCGACCGTGCTCAGTTCCGTCTGCACCTGATAGGTGCGTCCTCCCTTTACAATATTCAGGTTGACGACCTCGGTTCCCGTAAGGGTCTCGATCGGCGTGGTCCGGGTGGCGAGCGCGCCCTTAAGAAAGTTGGACGTTGGCAATGTGCTGCGCGGGATGACGCTCGATACCGCAAGCCGACTTGGACTGTCGAAATACATCTTCAGTTTATCGGGCGAAAGCGAAGAGAG